>JAEWCI010000488.1 GCA_023390705.1 Pseudomonadota bacterium | reverse complement strand
GCCCCCCACGCCATACGGATTGTTCAGCGAGAAGTCCGGAGCGACGCCAACGAAGTAGGCGTTCTTCGAGGCAATGAAGAACTTGAGGTCTTCATTGTAGGCCGCAAACAGCACCAGCGCGCCAAGACCGGCGGAGCCGATGGCATAGCCCTTGGTCACCGCCTTGGTGGTGTTGCCCACGGCGTCCAGCGCGTCGGTCGAGACGCGGACTTCCTTCGGCAGCCCGGCCATTTCGGCGATGCCGCCGGCATTGTCCGTCACCGGGCCGAAGGCGTCGAGCGCCACCACCACGCCGGCCAGCGCCAGCATGGTGGTCACGGCGATGGCGATGCCATAGAGGCCGGCCAGGTTGTAGGTGATGAGCACGCCGAAGATGATGACGAGGGCCGGCAGCGCCGTGCTCTCCATCGAAACGGCCAGGCCGCGGATCACGTTGGTGCCGTGGCCGGTCACCGAGCTTTCGGCGATGGCCTTCACCGGGCGGAAGTCGGTGCCGGTGTAGTATTCGGTGATCCAGATGATCAGGCCGGTGACGGCCAGGCCCACCACGCCGCAGAGGAACAGCGAGAAGGCGCTGAAGCTGGCCCCGGCGGCGGTGATGGTGCCCGAGCCGAAGACCAGGTAGGTCAGCGGCAGCAGGACGATCAGCGACAGCACGCCGGTGACCACGAAGCCGCGGTACATCGCGCCCATGATGGAGTTGTTGGCCGGCAGCTTGACGAAATAGGTGCCGACGATGGAGGTGACCACGCAGACCGCGCCAATGGTCAGCGGGAAGAGCATGCCCAGGTGCAGCGTCTCCGCCGGGAAGGCGATGGCCGCCAGCACCATGGTCGCCACCATGGTCACCGCGTAGGTTTCGAACAGGTCGGCCGCCATGCCGGCGCAGTCGCCCACATTGTCGCCCACATTGTCGGCGATGGTGGCGGGGTTGCGGGGGTCGTCCTCGGGGATGCCGGCCTCGACCTTGCCCACCATGTCGCCGCCCACATCGGCGCCCTTGGTGAAGATGCCGCCGCCGAGACGGGCGAAGATGGAGATGAGGGAGGCGCCGAAGCCCAGCGCCACCAGCGCGTCGATCACCGTGCGGCTGTTCGGGGCATGGCCGCCGAGCGACACCAGGATGAAGAAGTAGACGGCGACGCCCAGCAGCGCCAGGCCGGCCACCAGCAGCCCGGTGATGGCGCCCGACTTGAAGGCGACATCGAGGCCCGCGGCCAGGGACTGGGTGGCGGCCTGGGCGGTGCGGACATTGGCGCGCACCGAGACGTTCATGCCGATGAAGCCGGCCGCGCCCGAGAGCAGGGCGCCGATCAGGAAGCCGATGGCCACCGTGATGCCGAGCCAGATGGCCACCAGCACGAACAGCACGATGCCGACGATGCCGATGGTGGTGTACTGGCGCTTCAGATAGGCCGAGGCGCCTTCCTGCACGGCCCGGCTGATTTCCTGCATGCGGGCGGTGCCGGCATCCAGGCTCATCACCTGCTTGGCGGTGACCACGCCGTAGGCGATGGAAAGCGCCCCCAGCACGATCACGAGCAACAATGTTAGGGTCATTGCGACCTTTACCCCCCTTGGAGCGTCGCCGCCCCACGGCCGATTGCCGCCGTGTCTGGCAGGCATTCCGGGGGCAGGCACAAACCGCGGCAGGCTATGCGGGCTGCGGCGGTGGCGCAACGGTGCCAACCGGTGATTTCCTTGGCGGCAGGCGGTTTTCCGCCTGCTGTGGCAGGGCGCGGAGATGCCTCGGCGGGGCCGGGGTGGTATAGGGCCGGCCGGCCGGAGCATGGCTCCCGGCCCGCCTCCTTTACCTCCCCGGAGAATCGCATGCGCCTGGAGCACATCCCCATCGGCAAGAACCCGCCCGAGGACGTGAATGTGGTGGTGGAAGTCGAGATCGGCGGCGAACCGATCAAATACGAAATGAACAAGGAGGCCGGCACGCTCTTCGTGGACCGGTTCCTGTATACGCCGATGCGCTACCCCGGGAACTACGGCTTCGTACCGCACACGCTTTCTGATGACGGCGACCCGATCGACGTGCTGGTGGCCAATACCAGGCCGATCGTGCCCGGCGCGGTGATCAATGTCCGGCCGGTGGGCGTGCTGAAGATGGAGGATGATGGCGGTGGGGATGAGAAGATCATCGCCGTGCCTTCGCCGAAACTGACCCAGCGCTACGTGAACGTGAACAATTACACGGACATGCCGAAGATCACGCTGGAACAGATCCAGCATTTCTTCGAACACTACAAGGACCTGGAACCCGGCAAATGGGTGAAGGTGCTCGGCTGGGGCGATGCCGATGAGGCCAAGCGGCTGATCCGCGAGGCGATCGAGCGGGCGAAGAAATAGGCCGGGGGCAGGGGGCACGGGGATGATGCGGCGACGCGGAGTGGTGGCCGGCGGGCTGGCGGCGGGACTGTCCGGCTTGTCCGGGATCAGGCCGGTGCGGGCCCAGGGAGCGGCCCCGACGGCGGGTTCCCAGCCATCGGCCGGGGGAGCCCTGGCTGGTGCCGCCGCGCCGCCATTGCTGGAGAAGCAGGTCTTCGAGGCCGGGCGCTACACCACCCGCGGCGGCGGGGTGATCCCCAATGTCCGGTTCGGCTACCAGACCATGGGCCGGTTGAACCCGGCCGGCGACAACGCGGTGCTGATCTGCCATTTCTTCAGCGGCAACAGCCATGCCTTCGGCCGGCTCTCGGCCAATGGGCCCGCCGGCTACTGGGACGCCATCATCGGTTCGGGCAAGGCGATCGACACCGACCGGTACTTCGTCGTCTCGGCTGACACGCTAGTGAATGTGAACGTGACGGACCCGAACACCGTCACCACTGGCCCGGCCACCATCAACCCGGATACCGGCCGGCCCTGGGGCATGACCTTTCCCGTCATCGCCATGCGTGACTTCGTCGAGGTGCAGAAGAAGCTGCTGGACAGCCTGGGCGTGAAGCGCCTGGCGCTGGTGGCCGGGCCTTCCAATGGCGGGCTGCAGGCCATGGAATGGGCCGCCGCCTACCCGGAATTCATCGAGCGCGTCATGCCGGTGATCGCCGGCGAGGTGGATGCCTGGCTGCAGGGCTGGCTCGACATCTGGGAAGCGCCGATCCGCCTCGACCCCAATTGGCGAGAGGGCGATTATTACGGCCAGGGGCGGGAGCCGCCGCTGCGTGGCCTGGCCGAAGCCTGGAAGATCGTCACCCTGCACGCCCAGGACCGGGCCTGGACCCGGCAATTCGACCGCAAGCTGCCGGAGGGCCAGGACCCGGCCCGGCGAATCGGCGACCGCTTTGAGGTGGAGCGGGTGCTGGACGCCGCCGGCATGGCGCGGGCACGGTCCTCGGACGCCAATTCCTTCCTCTACATGGTCCGGGCGAACCAGTTGGCGCTGAACGAGTACCCCAGCCTGGAAGCAGCCCTTTCCCGCAGCCAGGCGCGCTGGCTGGTGGTGCCGACGCGGACGGACAGGATCTTCCTGTACGAGGGCGTGCAGGAAATGATCGAGATCCTGCGCCGCACCGGCCGCCCGGTGACGGTGGCAGAGCTGACCGGCGGGCGTGGTCACCTCAACGGCGTGCTGAACATGGCGCAGGTGGCGGAACAGGTCCGCGCCTTCCTGGCGCGCTGACCCGCGGCGCGATAGATAGGGGGCGGGTCCATCCCGTCCTTAGCGGGGCCTGTAGCTCAATGGTCAGAGCGGGCCGCTCATAACGGCTTGGTTGCGGGTTCGAGTCCTGCCAGGCGCAGGGAGGAAGGGTGCGCTGCCCGGCGCCGTCGCACAGGATCTGTGCAATCTTTCTTGCATCTGCACTCAAAAATCCGTGAGATGCGCGCCTGCCCAGCTGAGGGGCAGTTTCCTCCGCCGGAGAAGCAGCTTGTCCGCGACTGTGCCTGTGCCGCTGTCCCCATCCCTGGGGCTCGGCCGCCTGGGGCGCCTTTGGCCGCAGCCCGATGCCGTCTGGTGCCCGGCCTGGTGCCGCCTGGGTGGCGCGGGGCTCTGGCT
>JAEWCI010000550.1 GCA_023390705.1 Pseudomonadota bacterium | reverse complement strand
CCTGCCAGCCCTCCGCTTCCAGCGCCGCCGCGGCGGCGGCTTCGGCGCCGGTGCCGGTTGCATGGGCGCGGCCGCCACGCAGCCGGCGGCGGACCTGCCCGGCATCCGCCGTCATGGGCGGTTCAGGCCGCGGCAAGTGCCTCGCGGATCGCGCTCACCGCCTCCTCGATCATCGGCGCGGTGACGTCGAGATGGGTGCAGGCGCGCACCCGGCTGCCCATGCCGCTGACCCAGATGCCCTGGGCGGCCAGCCTCTCCTGCAGGCGCGGCACGCTCATGCCGGCGCCGGAGACGTCGAAGAAGACCAGGTTGGTTTCCGGCTCCTCCACCGAAACGCCGGGGATCTGCCGGAGGCCGCGGGCCAGCGCCCTGGCATTGGCATGGTCCTCGGCCAGCCTTTCGATATTGTGGTCCAGCGCGTAAATGCAGGCGGCGGCGCAGATGCCGCCCTGCCGCATGGAGCCGCCCAGCCGCTGCTTCCAGCGCCAGGCCTGGCCGATGAATTCGCGCGTGCCGCACAGTACGGCGCCGAGCGGCGCGCCCAGCCCCTTGGTGAAGTCCAGCCAGACGCTGTCCATGCCGGCCACCATCTCGGCAGCCGGGACGCCGGCGGCGACGCAGGCATTCATCAGCCGGGCGCCGTCCATATGGGTGGACCAGCCCTGGTCATGCGCCACCGCCGCCACCGCGTTCAATTGCTCCAGCGGCCAGACGGCGCCGCCGCCGAAATTCGCGGTCTGCTCCACTTCCAGCAGGCGCTGCGGCGGGGTGTAGCGGGTGCGCGGGCGGATGGCGGCGCGTAGCGTGTCCGGCGTGAACATGCCACGCGCGCCATCGAGACCGGTGAGCATCGCCCCGGCGAAGGCACAATGCCCGCCGCCCTCGGAGGTGATGATATGGCTGTGCCGGTGCGCCAGCACCTCGTCGCCCGGACGGCAATGGGTGAGGATGGCGACGACGTTGCACATGGTACCGCTGGGCAGGAAGATCGCTGCCTCCTTGCCGAGCAGCGCGGCCATGCGGTCGCACAGCTCCCACACCGTCGGGTCGTCGCCATGCTGCTCGTCGCCGAGCTCGGCGCGCATCATCGCTTCCTTCATGGCGGCCGAGGGCTTGGTCTGGGTATCGGAATAGAGATTGATGCGCGGCGGGGGCGCGCCCTGGGGCGGGCGGGGCGGGGTGTAGTTCATGGCAGGAGACCTCGCTGGCTGCTGTCCTGCCCTGACATTCGCCGCAATCGGCGGCGAGCGGAAGGGACCAGCGGGTCATCCGAAGCCGTGACGGCACATGGCCGGCACATGGGCCTGCCCATGGGCCGGCCCGCCCTTGCCGCTTGCCTGCCGCTGCCGCTTCGCGCATCAAGCGGCCCGGTTCCATCCAGGGGGTTTTGGAATGGCAGGGCACGGGCATGGCCATGGCGATCATGGCGGGGACAAGCGGATCGCGTTGCTGATTTCGGTGCTGGCGCTGTTCCTGGCGCTGGCCGAAACCGCGGCGAAGAGTGCCCAGACCGAGGCGCTGTCGCGCAATGTGGAGGCAGCGAATCTATGGGCCTTCTTCCAGGCCCGCACCATCCGCCAGACCACGGTCCGCACCGCCGCCGAGGAGGTGGAACTCGACAAGGCCACCGCCGAGGAAGCCGCCCGCGCCGCCATCGCGGCCCAGCAGCAGCGTTGGCGGGACCAGGCGCAGCGCTGGGAAAGCGAACCCGAAACCGGCGAAGGCCGGCGCGAGCTGATGTCCCGCGCCCGCGTGGCCGAATCGCAGCGCGACAAATCGCTTTCGGCCTACCACATGCATGAATACGCCGCCGCCGCCTTCCAGGTGGCGATCGTGCTGGCCTCGGCCTCCATCATCACCGCGGTGCCGGCGCTGGCGGTAGGGGCCGGGCTGTTGGGCCTGGCCGGGGTGGTGCTGAGCGGACTGGGCTTCTTCGCGCCGGATCTGATCCACCTGTAGGGCGCTGCTGGAAGCGGCGCAGGCGCCGGAGGCAGTGCGGCGCTTTGCCAAAGTGGAAAGCGAGGCGGGGTAGGAGGCTCGATTTTTCAAGACCGCCGTGGCGGTCGTGACGTTCTGATGTCCGCAGTCAAGGCATTTTGGCGCGCGACATCGCCCCAGTTCGATGGCGGGGCATCGAGACCGCGTAGGGGAAGACGGGGCCAACGGACGTCGGTGATGTCGCACCCACGGTGGGTGGTCCGCAACGCATTGGAGTGCAATCAAAGCTTAGGGTGGCACAGACATTGCATACAAAGCAGCCGTGCCGGGGCAACGTGCTCCCCCCGCGCCCATGCATCCGATCCGGTGGTGGACGCTCGGTCGCATGTGTGTCCTGGACGCTGACCAGGAGAAGGAAGATGCGAGTCCACGATCGAATGTCATCAGCAGACGCCGCGGGCTGCCCGTCCGGCGCGCGGCGCACCCCTAAAGTGAGCCGGGGGTGGTTGCGCCGGGGCCTGCTCTCCGGCCTCGCCGTCGCGGCCAGTCTGATCAGCGTCGGTGCGTCTGCGGGCACCATCACCGAGTTCACCGGAGTGGGAGGCATCGCCGTCCAGGGTTCCGCGTCTGCCACCGCAGCCGGTTGGGTTAGCGACATTAGGTCAGCGCCGTTCTTGGACATCAACAGCAATACGGCCCTGGTAAAGAGCCTTGGCACAGATAATTTCCTGAACATCGGGCCATTTTCCGGCATACGCTTTTACGCGGGTCAGAATCCGGACCAATCATCCACAGTCCAGACGTTTCTTACCCAGAACCCTCCTCCGGGGAGTTCAGTGACGCCCGGCGAAGCAATAGTAGTAGTTCCGAACAATGCAAGCCAAAGCTTCCAGCCAACAAGCCTACTTGGTGAGGACGCGGATACTGTTACCTTCTTTCAGTTCCAGGGCGCGCTGGATCTCTTTCCCGCGCCGTTCGGGGCGGATTACGTATTGCGAGTCAACTACGACGACGCGTTTGCCCTCAAACTGTGGGCGCCGGGACTCAACCCTCTGACTGGTACCCCGCCTACGGTGACCGTATCGAGCCCGTCTGCATTCGGGCCCAATTCATGCGAGTTGACCGAAAATAACTTCAATTCCTCATGCTTCCAGAATTTTTACGTGGATCTCGGCGCCAACCCTGGCGGCACTTGGCGTTACGCGTTGTCATTTGGAGAAATCGGTGCCGGCTCCGCACGCCTCAATGCGGTGCTCGTTCCCGAGCCTGACACTCGCTCGATTTTGGGTTTTGGTCTTCTGGCGCTGCTGGGGCTTATCGGTGGAGCCAGACTACGAACTGGTGCATCACACTCCTTACCGACTGAGCATCCGGGGAATGTCCGCTTAAACTAGGTCCGAATGAGACCGAACCACCCCGACACGCTGGCCACGGTAAACATCCGGCGGAGAGGGACAGCCTCTTCCCGAGCAGGCTGCGGAATTTCGATTTTGGCGAGGTTTGCACGAAAGATTAGGGCGCGGTGGGCGCTTGACACGCGGTGACTTTCCGCAGCCTGTTATGAGACCTGTGCGCGGATCGCCGAACACGCAGCGCCTTGTGGCCGAGTGCCCGGCGAAGCCACCATGACTTGTGGCTCAGCGGACCCGGGCACAGGTCTCATTAGATCGGATCGCCAACGGGCGTGAAGGTCCGGGATTGTGAATAAACTCCGTAAACAATTATCTACAGCGGAGTGGCGTTCAGTTCTGGACGAAATCCGCTGTAGGACGGCGGTGTCCGCCCGCTACACCACGAATTCGCGGAACCAGCGCACCAAGCGGATCAGCAGCAGGATTCCCGCCAGCGCCAGAACCGTCAGCAACACCATGTCCCAGGGTGCTGGCGGATGGCGGAGGAATTGGGTGAGCTCGCCGAGCACCGGGCCGAACTGCGCGGAGAATCCGGGACCGAGCCAACCCTGCTGAGCCGAGAAGCCGATGCCGGCAAGAAGCAGGAACAGGATCAGGATCAGCAGGAGTTGCACGGTGCGGCCTCTGGTCGGAACGGGCGCAATCTACCCGTGCCCACGAAAAATTGAACCAGAGATTGATGATCTGGCCGTCACCTTATCCTGGTGTCGCCGGCGCCGGCGCGCCGGCAGCCCCTGGCCGGCCGTACATCTGCATCGCCCGCCGTTCAAAGGCGCGGACCATCAGCCGCACCGCCTCATTGAACACGGTCCCGATCACTGCCTGCAACAAGCGGGAATGGAATTCGAAATCAACGAAGAAATCCACCTCGGTCCCGCCCGGCACCGCGTTGAAGCGCCAGTGGTTGTTGAGATAGCGGAAGGGGCCGTTCAGGTAGCGGACATGCACATGGTGCGGCCGCTCCAGCGTGACATGGCTGCGGAAGGTTTCGCGGAACAGCTTGAAGCCGATGGTCAGGTCGGCCACCAGCTCGTTCTCGTTGCGCGAGATCACCCGCGCGCCGACGCACCAGGGCAGGAATTCCGGGTAGCGGCGGACATCCGCGACGAGGTCGAAAAGCTGCTCCGGTGTGTAGCGGAGCAGCCGCTTCTCGGCATGGGTGGGCATCAGACGGCGGTGGCCAGCCGGGCTTCCCGCGCGGCGCGCAGGGCGGCGAAATCGCGGTCCGCATGGTAGCTGCTGCGGGTCAGCGGCGTGGCGGAGACCAGCAGGAAGCCCTTGGCGCGGGCCATGCGGGCCAGGTCCTCGAAGGCTTCGGGTTCCCAGAAGCGGGCCACCGCGGCATGCTTCACCGTGGGCTGCAGGTACTGGCCGATGGTGAGGAAATCCACCTCGGCACTGCGCAGGTCGTCCATCACCTGCGCCACCTCGCCCCGCTCCTCGCCCAGCCCGACCATCAGGCCGGATTTGGTGAAGATGGCAGGGTCGAGCTGCTTCACCCGGTCCAGCAGGCGCAGCGAATGGAAGTAGCGGGCGCCGGGGCGGATCGTCGGGTACAGCCGCGGTACCGTTTCCAGGTTGTGGTTGAAGACATCGGGGCGGGCTTCCGCCACCACCTCCAGCGCGCCATCCTTGCGCAGGAAATCCGGCGTCAGCACCTCGATGGTGGTGGCCGGCGCCGCGGCGCGGATCGCCCGGATGGTGCGGGCGAAATGCCGGGCGCCACCATCCGTCAGGTCGTCCCGGTCCACGCTGGTGACGACCACATGGGCCAGGCCCATCCTCGCCACCGCATCGGCCACGCGCTCCGGCTCATCCTCCTCCAACGGCTTCGGCAGCCCGGTGGCGACGTTGCAGAAGGCGCAGGCGCGGGTGCAGGTCTCCCCCATGATCATCAGCGTGGCGTGGCGCTGCGACCAGCATTCGCCGATATTCGGGCAGGCGGCTTCCTCGCACACCGTCGTCAGGCGATTGTCGCGCATCAGCGCCCGGGTCTCGTGATAAACCGGGTGGGTGGGCGCCTTCACCCGGATCCAGGCCGGCTTGCGCTGGATGGGGTTGTCCGGGCGGTGCACCTTTTCCGGGTGGCGCGGGGGCTTCGCCCCTTCCCGGTGGTCCACTTCGATGCGGGTCGTGACCATGAATCTGCATCACCCTCAAACGCCAGGCGCTGGCCTTTGCCGGCCTGGCTTCGCCGTGTCGCGCGGTTCCGCGCGCCTGACAGCTCGCGTGGTTCCGCGCGCCTGGCGGCGCGACCGGCGCCCAGCCGGACGC
>JAEWCI010000486.1 GCA_023390705.1 Pseudomonadota bacterium | reverse complement strand
GCCATGGGGCCTCGCCCCGGCACCGGGCGGATGGACACGGCCGCCCGGACCGCGATTTGCACAAGGGCAGGGTGGATGCAGCCCCAGAACCATCTGCTGTCGGCAACCGGCACCACCATCTTCACGGTGATGAGCGCCCTGGCGCTGGAGCACGGCGCCATCAATCTCGGCCAGGGCTGCCCGGACTATGATGGCCCTTCGGACGTGATCCACGCCGCCGCCGCGGCGCTGCTGGATGGCCGCAACCAGTACCCGCCGCTGACCGGCGTGCCGGAGTTGCGGGCGGCGGTGGCCGCGCACAACCGCCGGTTCTACGGGCTGGAGGTGGACCCGAATGCCGAGGTTGTCGTCACCTCCGGCGCCACCGAAGCCATCACCGCCTGCCTGATGGCGGTGCTGAATCCGGGCGACGAATGCGTGCTGATCGAGCCGCTGTACGACACCTACCTGCCCGTGGTGAAGCTGCTCGGCGCCGTCCCGAAGCTGGTGCGGCTGGAGCCGCCGGACTGGGCCCTGCCGCGCGCCGAGCTGGCCGCCGCCTTCGGGCCGAAGACCAAGGCCATCCTGTTCAACACCCCGATGAACCCGACCGGCAAGGTCTTCACCGGGGCGGAGCTGGCCTTCATCGGCGACCTCATCGCCCGGCACGACTGCTACGCCATCTGCGACGAGGTCTATGAGCACCTGACCTTCGACGGCTGGAAGCATATCCCCCTGATGACCCTGCCCGGCATGCGGGAACGCTGCATGCGCATCGGGAGTGCCGGCAAGACCTTCAGCCTGACCGGCTGGAAGGTGGGCTACATCACCTGCGACCGGTCGCTGGCCCCCAATGTGGCCAAGGCGCACCAGAACCTCACCTTCACCACCGCGCCCAACCTGCAGCGGGGCGTGGCGGTGGGGCTGATGAAGGACGACG
Source organism: Pseudomonadota bacterium (assembly GCA_023390705.1). Taxonomy (GTDB): domain Bacteria; phylum Pseudomonadota; class Alphaproteobacteria; order Acetobacterales; family Acetobacteraceae; genus JAEWCI01. The sequence continues at coordinate 3,031 of JAEWCI010000486.1, read as the reverse complement.
CCTATTTCCATGGCCTGTCCACCAGCCTGCAGGCGAAGCGGGACCGCCTGGCGGCCGGGCTGAAGGAACTCGGCTTCGGGGTGCTGGAAACCCGCGGCAGCTACTTCATCACCACCGACTTCCGCCCACTGGGATTCAACGGGGACGACGTGGCCTTCTGCCGCACCCTGACCGAGGAAGCCAAGGTCACCGCGATTCCCGTCACCGCCTTCTATGCTTCCGAGGACGCGCCCAGCCATTACGCCCGGTTCGCCTTTTGCAAGGGAGACGCCGTGCTGGATGCGGCGCTTGAGCGGATGCGGAACTGGCTGGCGGCGCGCGGAACCCGGTTGACGGCGAAGGCCGGCTAGTCCTATTTCCCGCCGCCCGGGCTGCTTCGCGCTGCCCGGGCCGTGTGGCGGCCATAGCTCAGTTGGTAGAGCGCCAGGTTGTGGTCCTGGATGTCACGGGTTCGAGTCCCGTTGGTCGCCCCACTCCCCTTTCCCCATCGCTCCGCTCCCGTCAGGATGGATGCCGAACCAGCAATGGGGGAGATCCCGATGGAACTGAGACTCGTTGGCCGTTCGGCGCTGATTACCGGCGGCTCCAAGGGGCTTGGCCTGGCCATGGCCAAGGCCTTCGCCGAGGCCGGCGGCGATGTCGCCCTGGTGGCCCGCGGCGCCGAGGCGCTGGCCCGGGGCGAGGCCGAGGTGAAGGCGGCGGCGCCGAAGGCCAGGGTGGTTGCCATCGCGGCCGACATCGCTACCCAGGAAGGGTGTGAGAGGGCCTTCGCCGGCGCGACCGAGGCCTTTGGCAAGCTGGACATCCTCGTCAACAATGCCGGCACCAGCCAGCGCGGGCCCTTCCTGCAGGTTTCCGACGAGCTCTGGCAGAGCGATCTGGACCTCAAGCTCTTCGCCGCCATCCGCCTGGCGCGGCTGGCCCTGCCGGGGATGCAGTCGCGCCGCTGGGGCCGCATCATCAACGTGCTGAACACCGGCGCCAAGGCGCCGCCCGCCGAGGGAGCGCCCACCGCCGTCTCCCGTGCCGCCGGCATGGCGCTGACCAAGGTGCTGTCGCAGGAAAACGCGAAGCACAACGTGCTGGTGAACGCCATGCTGGTCGGGCTGATCGACAGCGACCAGCACCGCCGCCGCCACGCCGCCAGCAAGACCAACGAAAGCTACACCGAATGGCTGGCCAAGCTGGGCAGCCAGGTGCCGCTGGGCCGCTACGGCAAGGCCGAGGAATTCGCCGCCATGGCACTGTTCCTGTGCAGCGAGCAGGGCGGCTACATCACCGGCACCGCCATCAACGTGGATGGCGGCCGCAGCCCGGTAGTCTGAGCGGCCTTGATGACCGAAGGGCCACCCAGGCCCGGAGGTCCGAATCGGTGCCGCCGGAAAAAGGCGACTCGCCCTCCCTTCGCCATGGCGGGGGAGGGCGTCAGTCGGTCGCCGGCATCGCCTCGAACAGCACCGCCAGGCTTTCCTGCCGGAGGGCGGCAACCAGGCGCTGGGTGGCCTGGGCCGCGCCGGCGCCCAGACCGGCATGGTGCAGGCAATCCCGCGCCTTGGCCTGCACCCCGGCGGCATCCAGCACCGGCGCGGCGTCCCGCCGTACCGTCAGCGGGCCGTCCGGTGTCCGCACGGTGATCTCGGCCGGCGGATGGCCCGGCCTGTCCGGCAGCCTCTCCTCGATCCGCACGCGCTGCGCCAGCGCCAGGGCGGCGGCATCGTGCGGCGCATCCTGGCCGAGATTTTCCAGCGCCACCCTGCCATGCGCCAGGGCGAAGGCGGTCATGAAGGGGATGCTGTATTTGGCGTCCTGCAAGGTGTCCGGCACACGCCGCGCCTCGATCGGTCGGCAGAGCTTGGCGGCGGAGGCGTTCACCGCCACCAGGATCTCGCCCTCCTCCGGCGCGCCGCCGAGCTGTTCCCGCAGCGCCAGGGCGGCATTCACATAGGGGTGGGAGAGCCGGCAGCTCGGCCAGGGCTTCACTTCGGTGTCCAGCCAGTCCCAGGCCGCCTCGTCCAGCAGCACTTCCAGCGTGGCGGGGGAGGGGGCGCCGCCGAAATAGAGGCGGAACATGCCCGCGGCGCCGTCCAGCGCGCCTTCCGGCCCGATGACCCCGGCCCGGGCCAGCAGCGCCGCCTGCACCCCGCCCATGGCGGCGAAGGCCGGGTAGATGGAGCGGGCATTGGCGCCGGTGCCGAACCCCGCCTGCTTGCCGCCGGCCAATTGCATGTAGGCCAGGCCGAAGGCGGAGGTCATGCGGTTCTCGTCCAGCCCCAGCACCAGCCCGGCGGCCAGCGCGCCGCCGAGATAGCCGAAGAGCTGCGTCAGGAACCAGTCGGAGCCCGGCCCCTCGCCGGTGGGCGCGGCGGCGCGGCCGAGCCGGCACATCAACTCGTTGCCCAGGGCGAGGGGGTCAGCACCGTGGAGACCGAAGCGCCCGCCGCCTCGGCCACCGCAAGGGCGGAAGGCAGGCTGACCGTGGTGGGATGCAGCCGCGCAACGTCATGGATGTCGTCATAGTCCAGCGCATGGGCCAGGGCGGCATTGGCGAAGGCGGCCTGGGGCGGCGGCAGGCGCTGCGCCTGGCCCCAGACCCGGCTGCCGCCACTGGTGCCGCCGAAGGCAAGCCCCTCCAGCACCTCGCGGCAGATGTCGAGGCAGGGGCCGGCGGCGAGCGCGATGGCGGTATTGTCCAGCGCGTGCAGCCGGGCACGCTCCATCACCGGTTCCGGCAGGCCGGCGGTGGCACGCGCCAGCATCAGCCGCGCCAGGCGGCGGGACAGGGTGGGTTCCGTCGGCATGGCTTTCGTTTCCTCCACGTTGCCGGCAGCCTAGCCCAGCCCGGGGGCGGCGTCTGGACCCCCTGCGCGGCGCGGCGTAGCGTCGTGCCAAACACGCGGCGCTGACCGGGGGAAACGATGGAACAGTACGATGGGGTGGTGGTGGGCGCCGGCAATGCCGCGATGTGTGGGGCGCTGGCGGCCGAGGAAGCCGGTGCCAGGGTGCTGGTGCTGGAACGCGCGCCCTTCGAGGA
>JAEWCI010000479.1 GCA_023390705.1 Pseudomonadota bacterium | reverse complement strand
GCCCCAATCCCCCTGCACCGCCAGCGGAAGCCCACCATGTTCACCACCCGCCCCGAGATCGCCGGCACCTTCGGCGCCGTCGCCACCACCCATTGGATCGCCAGCCAGGTCGGCATGGCGGTGCTGGAACGCGGCGGCAATGCCTTCGACGCCGCCTGCGCGGCCGGCTTCGCGCTGCAAATCGTGGAGCCGCACCTGAACGGCCCGGGCGGTGACTGCCCCATCATCCTGCACAGCGCCAGGCTTGGGGCGCAGCAGGTGATCTGCGGCCAGGGCCCTGCCCCGGCGGCAATGACGGTCGCGAAGATCAAGGGCGAGTTCGGGCTGGATATCGTGCCCGGCACCGGCTTCCTTTGCGCCCCCATCCCCGGCGCCTTCGACGCCTGGATGCTGATGCTGCGCGACCACGGCACCTGGCGCGTCCGCGACGTGCTGGAATTCGCCATCTCCTACGCCCGGCACGGCGCGCATGTGGTGCCGCGCATCTGCGCCACCATCGAGACGGTGCGGCCCCTGTTCGAAAGCGCCTGGCCGACCAGCGCCGCGCTCTGGCTGCGCCCGGGTGGGCCGACGCCGGGCGGGCTCTACACCAACCCCTGGCTGGCCGACACCTATGAACGCGTGGTGCGCGAGGCCGAGGCGAGGAGCGGCACCCGCGAAGGCCAGATCGAGGCGGCGCGCGATGCCTGGTACCGCGGCTTCGTCGCCGAGGCCATCGAGAAATTCGGCCGCAGCTTCGCCGCTCTCGATACCTCCGGCGAACGCCATACCTCGCTGCTGACGGCACAGGACATGGCCGGCTGGCAGGCCACGGTGGAAGCGCCGGCGACCTACGAATACCACGGCCATACCGTGCTGAAATGCGGCCCCTGGAGCCAGGGCCCGGCCCTGTTGATGACGCTGGCGCTGCTCGGGGACTTCGACATTGCGGCGATGGACCCGGTGGGCGAGCGCTTCATCCATACCGTGGTGGAGGCGCAGAAGCTGGCCTTCGCCGACCGCGAGGCCTGGATCGGCGACCCGGATTTCACCGATGTGCCGATGGCAACGCTGCTTTCGGATGCCTACAACGCCGAGCGCCGCAGGTTGATCGGCGAGGCGGCGAACAACGAATTCCGCCCCGGCAGCCCGGATGGCCGCACCCCCCGCACCGACTACGCCGCCGCCATCCGCCGCAGCGAGGAAATGCGCCAGGCCGCCGGCACCGGTGAGCCGACCGTCTCGCGCCTCGGCGCCTCGGGCGGCGATACCTGCCATGTCGATGTCATCGACCGCTGGGGCAACATGGTTTCCGCCACGCCCTCCGCCGGCTGGCTGCAAAGCTCCCCGACCATCCCGGAACTGGGCTTCGCCCTCGGTTCGCGCTGCCAGATGTTCTGGCTGGACGAATCCCTGCCCAACGGGCTGAAGCCGGGCAAGCGGCCGCGTACCACGCTTTCGCCCAGCATGGTGCTGCGCGACGGCAAGCCCTGGATGAGCTTCGGCACCCCGGGCGGCGAGCAGCAGGACCAGTGGCAGACCACCATGCTGCTGCGCATGCTGCACCACGGGCTGAACATCCAGCAGGCCATTGACCTGCCGAGCTTCCATTCGGAGCACTGGATCAGCAGCTTCTGGCCGCGCGGCGCCCGCCCCGGCAAGCTGGTGATCGAGGGCCGCTACCCGAAGGAGGTGCTGGAGGCGCTGACCGCCCGCGGCCACAAGGCGGAGATGGGCGGCGAATGGAGCGAAGGCCGCCTGACCGGCGCGCGGCGCGAGCCGGACGGGCAGATCTTCGCGGGCGCCAACCCGCGCGGCATGCAGGGCTACGCGGTCGGGCGCTGAACCGGCCGCGCCTTCCCTCGCCCGTGCTGCTGACTGCAAGCGCGGCGCGCCCGGCCGCCGCCCTGCTGCCAGGGGGGCCGGATCGGTCCGCCGCGATGGGCACCAGCCATGGATGACGGCCCGCCCGGCCGGGCCGACTCTCCCGGGCGCTTCCCGAAGGCCATGGCGGCGGTAGTGATACTCACCCTGCCGCTCGGCACCGTCTATGCCTTCAGCGTCTTCCTGCGGCCGCTCGAAGCCGAGCTCGGTGCGACGCGGGCCGCGCTTTCCTTCGTCTTCGGCCTGTCCATCGTCGGCTTCACGCTGGGCATGAACCTGGCGCCCCTGCTCTACCGGCTGGCCGCGGCCTGGGTGCTCGTCGCCGGTTCGGCGCTGGTCGCCAGCCTCGGCATGCTGCTGGCGGCCACCGCGCCGGGCATCGCGCAACTGGCGCTGGGCTATGGCGTGCTGTTCGGGCTGGGCGGCGGCACGGCCTATGTGCTGCTGCTGCAGGGCGTGAACCTGATGCTGCACGGCCGCCGGGGGCTGGTGAACGGCTTCATCATCAGCCTCTACCCCCTGGGCGCCATGATCGGCGTCCCGCTCTTCGGCTGGTCGCTGGCGGCCTGGGGGTTGCGCCCCACCCTCACCGCCCTGGCCGCCACCCTGGCCCTGGCCGGCGCGCTCTCGACCTGGCTGGTGGTGCTTTCCGGCATGACGCTCTTGGTGCCCGGCCAGGGACCGGCCGCGCCGCAGGAGCGCCGGGCCTGGCTCTTCCTGCGCCTCTGGACCGTGTTCTTCCTGGCCGCCGCGGCCGGGCTGACCGTGCTCGGCCAGGCCGCCGCCATGGTGGAAGCCTATGGCGGTGCCAAGGCGCTGGCGCTTGCCGCGACCACCGCCATCACCGCCTGCATCGCCGCCGCCCGCATCGGCGGCGGCTGGCTGGCCGACCGCCTCGGCGCCCCGCTCGTCATGGCGGGCGCGCATGCGCTGGCGCTGGGCGGCGATATTCTGCTGCTGGTCTTTCCCGGGCCCTGGCTGGCTGCGGTGACGCTGGCCATGATCGGCATCGTCTACGGCATCGTCAGCGGCGGCAGCACCGCGGCCATCGGCGAATACTGGGGCACGGCCCATTACGGCCGCATCGCCGGTCGGCTCTATGTGGCCTGGTGCCTGGCGGCGGTGACGCTGCCGGTGGTCGCCGGGCGCATCTTCGACCTCAGCGGCAGCTATACCGGGGCGATCATGATCGCCGCCGGCGGCAATGCGCTGGGCATTGC
>JAEWCI010000477.1 GCA_023390705.1 Pseudomonadota bacterium | reverse complement strand
CCCCCAGGCGGCCTCTCGGCCGCGCCCCTTTCCCCGGTTCGCGCCGCGCTGACGGCGCTGGGCGCCGAATGCGGCTGCCCGGACTGGCTCTCGCCGGAAGAAGCGGCCGACCTGCCCTTCACCGATCTCTCGCCGGACCAGGCCAGCGCCGCCGCCCGCGCCACGCTGGGCGAGGCGGCGGTGGACGCCGTGGCCCTGCCCGAGGAAGGTCGCCGCAAGCGCCTGCTGCTGGCCGACATGGACAGCACCATCGTCACGACGGAGACGCTGGACGAATTGGCCGCCTTCGCCGGGCTGAAGGAGAGGATCGCCGCCATCACCGCCCGCGCCATGAACGGCGAGCTGGACTTCAAGGCGGCGCTGCGGGAACGCGTGGGCATGCTGGCCGGGCTGCCCGTCACCGCGCTGGAGCGCACCTGGGAAGAAACGGTCCTGACCCCTGGCGCGGCGGAGCTGGTGGCGACGATGCGGGCGCATGGCGCGCATTGCGCCCTGGTTTCGGGCGGCTTCACCTTCTTTACCGGGCGGGTGGCGGCGCTGGTGGGGTTCCATGATCACTACTCCAACACCCTGCTGGTGGAGGATGGCAAGCTCACCGGCAAGGTCGCGGAGCCGATCCTCGACAAGGACGCCAAGCTGGCCAGCCTGAAGCGCCTGGCCACCGAGCTGGGCCTGCCGCTGGCCGCGACGCTGACGGGGGCGATGGCGCCAACGACCTGCCGATGCTGCAGGCCGCCGGCCTCGGCGTCGCCTTCCGCGCCAAGCCGGTGGTGGCCGCCGCGGCCCGCGCCCGGGTGGACCATGCCGGGCTGCGGGCGCTGCTGTTCATGCAGGGCTACCGCGCAGCGGAGATCAGGGCGACGCTGTAGGCCCCGGCCGCCCCAGGGGCATGGACCGGGCCCGGGGTTTCACCGCTCCGCTTCCAGCGCCGCAATCACCGCATCGCCCATGCCGGCGGTGTTGGTCGCGTCCTCGCCCGGCGCGGCGATGTCGCGGGTGCGGGCACCCCTGGCCAGGGCCTGTGTCACCGCGCGGTCCAGCAGCGCTGCTTCCTCTGGCATGTCGAAGGTCCACCGCAGCATCAGCCCGACCGAGAGGATCGCGCCGAGCGGGTTGGCGATGCCCTGGCCGGCGATGTCCGGCGCCGAGCCATGGATCGGCTCATAGAGCGCCTTGCGCCGCCCATCCGGCCCGGGCACCGAGACCGAGGCCGAGGGCAGCATGCCGAGGGAGCCGAGAATGGCGCCGGCGGCGTCCGAGAGCAGGTCACCGAACAGGTTGTCGGTCACCACCACATCGAATCGGGCGGGGCCGCGCGCCAACTGGATGAAGGCATTGTCGGCCAGCAGATGGTCCAGCCGGACATCGGGGAATTCCTCGCGGTGGACCTGCTGCACCACCTCCCGCCACAGGGCGCCGGCTTCCATGACGTTGCTCTTGTCCACGCTGGTGACGTGGTTGCGGCGGGTGCGGGCGAGTTCGAAGGCGAAGCGGGCCACGCGGGCGATCTCGGCTTCGGTGTAGGTATGGGTGTTGATGCCACGGCGGGAGCCATCGGGCAGGGTCTCGATCCCGCGCGGCGTGCCGAAATACATGCCCGCGGTCAGCTCGCGCAGGATCACCAGGTCCACGCCCTCGGTGATGCGGGGCTTGTAGGGGCTGCCCTCCATCAGCGCCGGCTGCATGGTGACGGGGCGCATATTGGCGAAGACGTCCAGCGACTTGCGGATGCGCAGCAGCCCGCCCTTCGCCCGCTCCTCCGGCGGCACCAGCTTCGGGTTCACGGTTTCCGAAGCGCCGAACAGGATGGCATCGCTGCCGTTGATGCGCTGCCAGGTTTCCTCCGGCATCAGCGTGCCGTGCTTCTGCCAATTGGCGTAGCCGAAGCTGCGCTCGGTCAGGCTGGCCGGCAGGCGGCGGCGGTCGCGGAACCAGTCCAGCACCCGCACCGCCTGCGCCGTCACCTCCGGCCCGATGCCGTCGCCCGGCAGGACCAGGATCTCGAATTCATTGCTCATGCGGCGTTCTCCCCCTGCCCCGGGCCGCGTGGCCCGGTTGCTTGCCCTGCGGGCGGCGACATGCGGCGCGCACGGCCCCTTCCGGCCACGGCGGCACGGCGCCCCCCTTCCCCGCCATCGGGCTTCAGCCGCGGGCCTGCGTCAAGCCTTGCCGGAAGGCACGGAGCGTCGCAGGCTGGCAGCCGGGCTTGCGGGGAGGAAATGGCGATGGTGGAGCTGATCATCCGCGGGGATTGCGTGGTCACCCCGCATGCGGTCGGGCCGGCGGATGTCGCGATCGCCGGCGGCAAGGTGGTGGCGGTGGCCGCCCCGGGCAGCTTTCCCCCGGCGGCGCATACCCGCGTGGTGGACGCCCGCGGCAAGATCGTGATGCCGGGCGGCATAGACCCGCACACCCATTGCCTCTGGCCCACCTGGGGGCCGGGCGGCAAGGTGGACTACACCAACGGCCCTTCCGTGGTGGGCAAGGCGGCGCTGCATGGCGGCACCACCACCATCATCGACTTCACCCGCGTCACCCATGGCACCTCCGTGCAGGCCGCCATCGAGCAGCGGATGCAGGACTGGCAGGCCGATGGCTCGCCTTGCGACTGGGCGCTGCACACCATGGTGGAGGGCGACCTGCCGCCCGAACTGCCGGGCCAGATCGCCGAGGCGATCGAGGCCGGGCACGCCACGGTGAAGATCTTCACCACCGACATCACCCCCAGCCGCAAGGGGCGCATGGTGGATTTCGGCGATATCTGGGAGGTGTTCCAGGTGTTGTCGAGGAAGCGCGGCCTCGGCGTGATCCATTCCGAGGACAACGACATCGTCATGCACATGTACGCCAGGCTGGCGCGCGAAGACCGCATGGGCTTCGAGAACATGGCGGAAGTGCACAACACCCTGTCCGAGGACATCTCCTTCCGTCGCGTCATGCGGCTGGCGGAGATGGTTCCCGGCACTGCCCTCTACATGATGCATGTCTCGGCGGCCAACGGCGTGCAGGCCATCCGCGAGGCGCGGGCGAAGAACCTGCCGATCTATGGCGAGAGCCTGCACCAGTACATGCTCTACACGCAGGAGGACTACAAGCGCCCGAACGGCCAGATCTATCACACCTATCCCTCGCTGAAATCGCAGGCCGACCAGGACGAGCTGTGGCGCGGCACGCTGGATGGCAGCATCAATTGCGTCGCGACGGACGAACTATGCTGCTCCCTGGCCGTGAAGACCCAGGGGGCGCGGGTGGACGACGTGACCGGCGGCAATTCCGGCGTCGAGCCGCGGGTGGCGGTGATGTATTCGGAAATGGTCGGCAAGCGCGGCTATTCGCTGCGGCGCTTCGTGGACCTCGTCTCGACCAATGCGGCGAAGATCATGGGGCTCTACCCGCGCAAGGGCGCCATCGCGCCGGGCTCGGATGCCGATATCTGCATTCTCGACCCCGCGCTCAAGCGGATGGTGCGGGCCGAATTGCTGCATGAGAGCGACTACACCCCCTGGGAAGGCCGCCAGGTGGATGCCTGGCCCTGCATGACCATCCTGCGCGGCAAGGTGGTGGTGGAGAACGAGCAATTCTGTGGCGACGAACGGGGCGGCAGCTGGCAGCACCGCCGCATTGCCGACGAGATCCTGGCCGGCGCCTCCCTGGAATGATGCCACCGCCGGAATTGCGCGCCCTGCTGGCC
>JAEWCI010000467.1 GCA_023390705.1 Pseudomonadota bacterium | reverse complement strand
GTCCCGCGCCGCCGCCGCCGCCTTCCATGCCGACCCCGGCTGGGTCAGCCGCGGCCGCATCTGGTCCGACTACCGCGGCAGCTTCGCCGAGTTGTTCGAGCGGGTGCCGGACGCTTCCGCTACGCCGCCCGCCCCGCGGACCAGGTGAGCATCAGCCGCCCTTGGTGGCCTGCCAGCGCGCCAGGATGGCGCGCGCATCGTTCCGCGCCGGGTCCATGGCCGCGTCATGGCCCGGCGCCTTGGCCGCCAGTTCCACGACATAGCCATTCGGATCACGGAAATAGACCGAGCGGATGATGCCGTGTTCGCTGATGCCGCGGGTTTCGATGCCGGCGGCGCGGCCCTTCGCCGCCATCGCCTCCAGCACCGGCTCCTCCACTTCCAGCGCCACGTGCAGGTCGAAGTCGTGGCGCGGGACGAAGTCGAAGGGGCTGCCCGGCGCCTCGAAGAAGGCGAGGAAGCTGCCATCGCCCAGGCGGAAGAAGCTGTGCAGCACCGCCACGGCGCGGCCGGTGGCGCTTGCCTTGAGCTCCAGCGCCGCGGCCAGTTCCAGGCCGAGGAAATCCTCGTAGAAGGCCCGGGTTTCCTCGGTGTCGCGGCAGCGCAGCGCCAGGTGGTGCAGGCCGCCGATCATGGGGGCGTCGCTCATGCCGCCACCTGGGCGCTGCTGCGGATGAAGTCGCGCCAGGCATAGAGCGGCGCATTCGCGGCCGCCCAGTGCGGCCGCGCCTGCATCGCCGCCATCCAGCGGGTGACGCGCGGCCAGGGCGTGAAATCGAAATCGATGAGGGTGCCGATCGAGGCATAGGCGGCGCCCATGTAGTCCGCCAGGTTGGGTTCCGCGCCGCCGAGATAGGGCCCGTCATCGCCCAGGTAGTGGCGGTCCAGAACGGTGAGGAGGCGTTCCGCCCGCTGCTGCGCCCGTGCCAGGGCGGCGGCCTGAATGGCCGGGTCGGCCCAGCCGTACTGGTCGCGCAGCACCTGCGAATAGACCAGGCCATAGCCGAATTCGCGGTAGAAGCCGGTGTTGAACCAGTCCATCAGCGCGTTCACCCGCGCCCGTGCCGCCGGCCCGGTGGGATATGCGCCGGCCAGCCCGGCCTTGTCCGCAAGGTATTTCAAAATGGCGGAGCCTTCGGTCAGGCGTAGCTCGCCGTCCTCCAGCACCGGCACGGCCCGGTTGGGGTTGATGGCGGCGAATGCCTCGGTCAGGTGCTCCCCGGCCAGCAGGTTCAGCGGCTGCTGCTCCAGCGGCAGGCCATGCTCCGCGGCCAGCAGCACGATCCCGCGGCAGGTGGTGGAACAGGGGTCGAGATGCAGCTTCATGGCGCGTCTCCCTCGATTGTTCGACTGGACGGGCGCGAAGCTAGTTTTTTCGCCCTTTCCGGCACAATCCACGACTTTGCCGGGTTATGCTGCGAAAATGCAGAACAACCCCGCCTATGACTGGAACGACCTGCGCCATTTCCTGGCGGTGGCGCGCGCCGGCAGCACGCTCGGCGGCGCTCGGCTGCTGGGGGTGAACCAGACCACCGTGGCCCGCCGCATCGCGGCGCTGGAAGCCGCGCTGGGCAGGACCTTGTTCGAGCGCCGGCAGGATGGCTACCGCCTGACCGAAGCCGGCGCGCTGGTGCGCGAACGTGCCGAGCGGGTGGAGGCCGAGGCGCAATCCCTGGCGGCCCTGCTGGCGGCGCAGGGCCGCCAGTTGCGCGGCACGGTGCGCGTGACGACGAATGAGGGCCTGGCGAATGCCGTGCTGATCCCCTTCCTGCGCGGCTTCCGCGCCGCGCAGCCGGGGGTGCGGGTGGAACTGCACGTGGATGACCGGCGCCTGGATATCGCCGGCGGCGAGGCCGACCTGGCGTTGCGGGCGGGCAGCCGGCCGGAAGGCGCCGGGATCGTGGCGCGCCGGCTGGGCGACCTCGGCTGGACGGTCTATGGCAGCGCCGAATACGCCGCGCGGCACGGCCTGCCGGCCAGCCCGGAGGAGTTGGCGCGGCATGCGCTGATCGGCGTGGAGGGCACCTTCGCCACCACGCCGCATGCGCGCTGGTTGGAAGCGCAGGCGCCGGAGGCCGAGATCGGCTGGCGCAGCAACAGCCTGACCAATCTGCAGGTGGCGGTGCAGGCCGGCATGGGGCTGGCGACCCTGCCCTGCCTGGTGGCCGATGCCGATCCCCTGCTGCGCCGCTGCTTCCCGCCGGTGCCGGCCCTGCGTTCCGAGCTTTGGCTGGTGATCCGCGAGGAACTGCGCGCCGCGCAGCATGTCCGGGCGCTGGTGGACGCGCTGGTGGCGCATCTGGAGGGAATGCGCGGGGCAATGCTGGGCGAGCCCTGAAACGTCCTTCGCGTGCGCTGCCCCGGCGGAGGCGAATGCCTGGCTGGCGCCGGGAATGCGGCCGGAACGAAGTGCCGGAGGCTTCGGCGGGCGGCGATTGGCGCTGCCTCAGCCCAGGTCCCGGGTGCCGTTGCCGCAAATCCGCCGGAAGCAGCCAGGCCGCCCTGCCTTTGACCGCGCCCTTGGCTTAGATTGCGCTTTGGAGGTGTCTGGATGGACGAGGATTTCCGCAAGGCCGCGCTCGACTACCACCGGCTGCCACGGCCGGGGAAGCTGGCGATCGAGCCGACCAAGCGCATGGCGACCCAGCGCGACCTGTCGCTCGCCTATTCGCCCGGGGTCGCCGCCGCCTGCGAGGCCATTGCCGCCAACCCCGACGCTGCCTGGGACTACACCGCCCGCGGCAACCTGGTGGCCGTCGTCACCAACGGCACGGCGGTGCTGGGCCTCGGCGCCATCGGCGCGCTGGCCTCCAAGCCGGTGATGGAGGGCAAGGCCGTCCTCTTCAAGAAATTCGCCGGTATCGATTCCATCGACATCGAGGTGGACGAACGCGACCCGGCGAAGCTCATCGAGGTGGTGGCGGCGCTGGAGCCGAGCTTCGGCGCCATCAACCTGGAGGACATCAAGGCCCCGGAATGCTTCGAGGTGGAGCGGGTGCTGCGCGAACGCATGCGCATCCCGGTCTTCCACGACGACCAGCACGGCACCGCCATCATCGTTGCCGCCGCGGTGCGCAACGGGCTGCTGCTGCAGGGCAAGCGGCTGGAGGATGTGAAGCTGGTCAATACCGGCGGCGGCGCCGCGGCGCTGGCCTGCCTGGACCTGCTGCTGGCCATGGGGCTGAAGCGGGAGAACGTCACGGTCTGCGACATCGCCGGCGTGGTGTACGAAGGCCGCACCGAGCAGATGGACCCCTACAAGGCCCGCTACGCCCAGCGCACCAATGCGCGGACCCTGGAGGAAGTGCTGGACGGCGCCGATGTCTTCCTCGGCCTGTCGGCGCCGCGGGTGCTGAAGGCGGAATGGCTGCCCAGGCTGGCGCCGAAGCCGCTGGTGCTGGCCCTGGCGAACCCGGAACCCGAGATCCTGCCGGAAGCGGTGCGCATGGCGCGGCCGGATGCCATCGTGGCGACGGGGCGCAGCGACTACCCGAACCAGGTCAACAATGTCCTCTGCTTCCCCTTCATCTTCCGTGGCGCGCTGGATGCCGGTGCGACCACGATCAACGAGGCGATGAAGGTCGCGGCGGCGGATGCCATCGCCGGGCTGGCGCGGATCGAGGCGAGCGAGGTGGTGGCGGCGGCCTATGGGGGCCAGGCGCCGGTCTTCGGGCCGGACTACATCATCCCCAAGCCCTTCGACCCGCGGCTGATCCTGGAAATCGCCCCGGCGGTGGCGAAGGCCGCGGCGGAAAGCGGCGTGGCGCGGCGGCCCATCGCCGACCTCGCGGCCTACCGGCATGAGTTGGAGCGCTTCGTCTTCCGCTCCGGCAACCTGATGCGGCCGGTGGTGGAGGCGGCGCGCAAGTCCAGCCGCCGCATCGCCTATGCGGAGGGCGAGGACGAGCGCGTGCTGCGCGCCGCCCAGGGCGTGCTGGACGAGCGCATCGCCGAGCCGGTGCTGATCGGACGGCGGGAAGTGATCGAGGCCAAGGCTCGGGCCATGGGGCTGCGCATGGATTTTTCCGAATCCGTGCAGATCCTCGATCCGGCGCAGGATGAGAAGGTCTTCGGGCCGCTGGTGCCGCTCTATCAGCACAAGGTCGGCCGCCGGGGCGTGCCGCCCGATGCCGCGGCGCGGCGCATCGCCACGCGGCCTTCCGTCGCCGCCGCGCTGCTGCTGGAAGCCGGCATCGTCGATGCGGCGCTGGTCGGCGGCACCGGCAACTGGATGCGGCAATGGCACTACGCCTATGACGTCATCGGCAAGGCGCCCGGCGCCGGCCGGGTCTATGCGCTTTCCATCGTCATCACGAAGGAGGCCACGCTCTTCGTCGTGGACACTCATCTGCTGGTGGAGCCCACGGCCGAGCAGGTGGCGGAGATGACGCTGCTGGCCGCCGAGCAGGTGCGCGCCTTCGGCATCCAGCCCAAGGTGGCGCTGGTCTCCCATTCCTCCTTCGGCGCCTCGCAGGCGCCCTCGGCCCGCCGGATGCGGGAGGCGCTGGCGCTGATCCGCGCCCGCGCGCCGGAGCTGGAAGTGGATGGCGAGATGCATGCCGATGCGGCGCTGAGCCCGACCATCCGCGCCCGCGCGGTGCCGGACAGCACCCTGGCCGATGCCGCCAACCTGCTGGTGATGCCCAACCTGGATTCGGCGAACATCGCCTACAACCTGGTCAAGGCGGCAACCGACGGCCTGCAGGTCGGGCCGGTGCTGCTCGGCATGAACAAGCCGCTGCATGTGCTGGTGCCCAGCGTGACGGCGCGCGGCATCATCAACCTCACCGCCCTGGCGGTGCATCAGGCCAATGGCCTGCGCGAAGGCCAGGGGCGATGAGCGCGAGGGTCGAGCAGGCGGGCGAGGTCGTCACCGTCACCCTGGCGAAGCCGGAACGCGGCAATGCGCTGGACGCGGCGATGGTGGAGGCGCTCCAGGAAGCCGCCACGGGGGCGCCCGCCGCCGGCGTGCGGCTGCTGGTGCTGCGCGGCGAGGGCCGGCATTTCTGCACCGGCTTCGACCTCGGCGACCTTTCGGCGCAGAGCGATGGCGACCTGCTGCTGCGCTTCGTCCGCATCGAGCAATTGCTGCAGGCCATCCGCCACGCGCCGGTGCCGACCCTGGCGCTGGCCCAGGGCAGGGTGATCGGTGCCGGGGCGGATCTCTTCGCCGCCTGCGCCTTCCGCGTGGCCGCGCCCGGCACCAGCTTCGCCTTCCCCGGCTCGCGCTTCGGCCTGGTGCTCGGCACCCGGCGGCTGGCGGCGGTGGCCGGGCCGCAGGCGGTGATGGAGTTGCAGTTGCGCGGCCGGACCATGCAGGCCGAGGCCGCGCTTGCCTGCGG
>JAEWCI010000398.1 GCA_023390705.1 Pseudomonadota bacterium | reverse complement strand
GCGTTCCACCCTGGCGGCGCTGGGCAATGGCGGGACCCTGGCGCTGGCGAACAAGGAGAGCCTGGTCTGCGCCGGGGAGATCGTACTGGCCGAGGCGCGCCGCACCGGCGCCACCCTGCTGCCGGTGGATTCGGAACACAACGCCATCTTCCAGGCGCTTGACGCCCGCGACCCGGCGATGATCGAGCAGATCATCCTCACCGCCTCGGGCGGGCCCTTCCGCACGGCGGACCTCGCCACCATGCGGGCGGCGACGCCGGAAATGGCGGTGCGCCACCCGATCTGGAGCATGGGCGCCAAGATCAGTGTTGATTCCGCCACCATGATGAACAAGGGGCTGGAGCTGATCGAGGCAGCCCGGCTCTTCCCGGTGCCGGAATCGCGGATCGGCGTGCTCGTGCATCCGCAGTCCACGGTGCATGGCTTGGTCCAGTATGCCGATGGCTCCGTGCTGGCGCAGCTCGGCACGCCGGACATGCGCACCCCCATCTCCCATACCCTGGCCTGGCCCAGGCGGATGGGGGTCAGCCTGCCGCGTCTGGACCTGGCAACGCTCGGCCGGCTCGACTTCTTCGCGCCGGACCTCCTGCGTTTTCCAGCCCTGCGCCTGGCCCGTGAAGCATTGCAGGCGGGGGCGGGCGCTCCCACAATTCTGAATGCCGCGAATGAGGCGGCGGTGGCGCTCTTCCTCGGCAGGCGGCTCGGCTTCCTCGATATCGCCGCAGTGGTTGAGGAGACGCTGCAACGGCTCGGCGCGCCGGCGGCGGCGGCGCTGGAGGATGTGCTGGCGCTTGACGCCGAAGCCCGCTGGCACGCCGAAGCCTTCGCCGCCCGCCGCGCTGCGGCGTGACGGCAAGGGTTACATACTGACCGCGGCCTGGGCGTTGAAACCTGCCGCGGCGCCGGATGGGTGGCTTCGCGGATGGCGCGATACCACATCCGGCATCTGACCGGCGGCTGATGGAGTTTCATCAACCGCGTTGACGGCTATCCGTCGTCCCACCTCTTCGGGAGAGACCGAGCGTGGAATTCCTGCCTGCACTGCCCCGCACCCTCATCGCCTTCGCGCTGGTGCTGGGTGTGCTCGTCTTTGTTCATGAAATGGGCCATTACCTGGCGGCGCGCTGGCGCGGCGTGCGGGTGGATGCCTTCGCGATCGGCTTCGGCCGGCCGCTGCTGCGCTGGACGGACCGGCACGGCACGGAATGGCGCATCGGCTGGATACCGCTGGGCGGCTATGTGAAGCTGCATGGCCAGGAACGGCCGGAAGACGTGCCGCCCGAGGTGCAGGCCCAATGGGTGCCCGGCGAAACCTTCCACGAGAAATCGGTCGGCAGCCGCGCCATTGTGGTCGCGGCCGGGCCGGTGGCCAATTTCCTGCTCGCTATCCTGCTCTTCGCCGGGCTGTTCGCCACGCTGGGCCAGCCGCAGGGCAGCACCCGAATCGGCGCCGTGGTGGAGAATTCGGTCGCCGCCCGCGCCGGCCTCCAGCCGGGTGACGAGATCCTGTCGCTGGATGGCGAAAGGGTGCGCCGCTTCGACCAGGTGCAGCGCTACATCCAGCCCCGCGCCGGCCAGCCGGTGGAACTGCGCGTCGCCCGCGATGGGCAGGAACTGACGCTGCGCGCGGTGCCGGAAGGGCGCGAGAACAACGGGAACACGGTGGGCGTGCTCGGCATCCAGGGCAGCGCCGGGGAATTCCGCCGGCTCGATCCCCTCACCGCGCTCTGGGCCGGCACGGTGCAGACCGCGGATGTCACCTGGATGACACTCTCCGGCGTGGCGGAGATGATCGCGGGCACCCGCAGCGCCAAGGAACTCGGCGGGCCGATCCGAATCGCCGAGGTCAGCGGCGAGGCGGCGTCGCTCGGCCTGGCGCCGCTGGTGAACCTGATGGCGCTGCTCTCGGTCAGCCTGGGCCTGCTGAACCTTTTCCCGATTCCGCTGCTGGATGGCGGGCACCTGGTATTCTATGCGGTGGAAGCCATCCGCGGCCGGCCCCTGCCGCCCAAGGCACAGGAATACGGTTTCCGCGCCGGCTTCGCCCTGCTGGTCACCTTGTTCCTCTTTGCGTCCTGGAACGATATCGCTGGCGGCGCCATCGGCCGCTGGGTCGGCAGGCTGGTGGGGTGAGGGTTCGGAAGGCTTTGCCAAGGTTCCGGGGTGGCGGCGGCGGAAACCCGCCGCTACACTCCGGCCCGCTCGCCACATCCTGACAGACGGCCCCGACCTTGCCCCTCACAGCCCGCGCCCTGCTGCTCGCCACCGTCTGCCTTGCGCCTGCCTTCCTGCCGGCGGCCGCTTCGGCGCAGAACCGCACCCGCCAGGCCGCACCCGCGGCGCGTCAGGCAGCGCCGGAAGGCGTGGTGCAGGCTGTCGAGGTGCGGGGCAACCAGCGAATCGAGGCAGACACCGTCCGCTCCTACATGCTGCTCCAGCCGGGCGACCGCTTCGATGCGGACCGCCTCGACCGCAGCCTGAAGTCGCTGTTCGCCACCGGCCTCTTCCGCGATGTGCAGATCAGGCGCGACGGCGCGCGGCTGGTGGTCGAGGTTGCCGAGAACCCCATCGTCAACCGCGTCGCCTTCGAGGGCAACCGCAAGATTTCGGACGACGTGCTGGGCCGCGAGGTTCAGCTGCGTTCCCGCTCGGTCTTCACGGTGCAGCAGGCCCAGGCCGACCGGCAGCGCGTCCTCGACCTCTACGCCCGGCGTGGCCGCTTCGCCGCGACGGTCGAGCCGAAGATCATCCAGCTCGAACAGAACCGCGTGGACGTGGTCTTCGAGATCCAGGAGAATGAGGCGGCGCTGATCGCCCGCATCAATTTCGTCGGCAACCGCGCCTATTCGGACAGCAGGCTGAAGGAGGTGGTGGCGACCAAGGAGCAGGCCTGGTACCGCATCTTCTCCTCCTCCGACCAATTCGATCCTGAGCGCCTGGCCTTCGACCGCGAGCTGCTGCGCCGCTTCTACCTGCGCAACGGCTACGCCGATGTGCAGATCACTGGCGCCACGGCCGAGCTGGCACCGGACCGCACCGGCTTCTTCGTCACCTATACGCTGGACGAGGGGCCGCGCTACCGCGTCGGCCAGGTCAACCTGGTCTCCAACCTGCGCGGCCTGGAAGCCGAATCGGTGCGCCGCGCGGTGGAGATCAGCGAGGGCGACTGGTACGACGGCGATGTGGTGGAGCGCACCAGCCAGGCGCTGAGCGATGCGATCAACCTGCGCGGCTTCCCCTTCGTGGATGTCCAGCCGCGGGTGCAGCGCGACCCCGAGAACCGCCGCGTGGATCTGACCTTCGAGATCAACGAGGCGCCGCGCATCTATGTCGAGCGCATCGACATCAACGGCAACACCCGCACCCAGGACCGGGTGATCCGCCGCGAATTCCGGGTCGCGGAGGGCGATGCCTTCAACGCCGCGCAGATCCGCCGTTCCCGCGACCGGATCCGCAACCTCGGCTACTTCGCCGATGTGCAGGTCAGCACCACCCAGGGTTCGGCGCCGGACCGCGCCATCCTGAACACCCAGGTCGTGGAGCGCGCCACCGGCGAAATCTCGCTCGGCGGCGGCTACTCCACGGATGCCGGCTTCCTTGCCGATGTCGGCCTGCGCGAGCGTAACCTGCTGGGCACCGGCATTGATGGCCGCATCAATGCCACGCTGGCGCAGCGGCGCAGCCAACTCGACATCTCGGTGACCGATCCGTATTTCCTCGACCGCAACCTCGCGGCGGGCGTGGACCTCTTCTACATTCAGCGCAACCTGCTCTCCATCGCGTCCTATGAGGAGCGGCGGGCGGGCTTCGCCCTGCGCGCCGGCTATGCCTTCAACGACCGGCTACGGCAAAGCTGGGCCTATACCCTGACCCAGCGCGAGATCTACAACATCTCCACCAGCGCTTCGCGCTTCATCACCGAACAGCGCGGCACGACGCTGCTGTCGCAGATTGGCCAGACATTGATCTACGACTGGCGCGATTCGCTGATCGAACCGCGGCGCGGTGGCTTCGTCCGGCTGGGAACCGATTTCGCGGGCCTTGGCGGCGATGTCGCCTATGTCCGCGGCAGGCTGGACGGCGCCTACTACGTCCCGCTCGAATCCTGGCTGGGCGACCCGGACTACGTGCTCTCCTTCTCCGCCAGCGTCGGCTATCTGGAACCGATGTTCGGCAAGCAGGACCGTATCGTGGACCGGTTCTTCCTCGGTGGCGAGAATCTGCGCGGCTTCCGCATCGCCGGTGCCGGCCCGCGTGACATCAACACGACGGACAGCCTGGGCGGCCGCCTGCTTTGGACCCAGAGCACGGAATTGCGCTATCCGCTGCCCCTGCCAGCTGAACTGGGGCTGGTCGGACGGGCCTTCGTTGACATCGGTTCGCTCTCGCTATCGGCCAAGGGGCCGGAGGTCCGCGACGATGCCACGCCGCGCATCGGCGCCGGCGTCGGCATCTCCTGGCGCAGCCCCTTCGGCCTGATCAACATCGACATCGCGCAGGCGGTGGCGAAGCAGCGGTATGACGAGACGCAGGTCTTCCGCTTCGGCTTCGGCACGCGCTTCTGAACCCCGGGGCAGTTTCAGACATGACACAGCAACGCGCATCGGCCGCGCTGGCCTTCCTGTTCACGGCGTCATTGGCCGTGCCGGCCTTCGCCCAGCAGGGTCAGGGCGAATGGTTCGTGCCTGGCGGCCAGCAGCGCCCCACCCAGAGCCAGCAGCAGCAGCGCCCGCAGCAGCAGCGGACGCAGCCGCAGCAACAGCAGCGCCAGGCGGCGCTGCCGCCCGGCCAGCAGCCGCCGGCCGCCGTCATCGGCATTGTTGACATTCCGGAAGTGCAGCGCGTCTCCACCGCCTTCAACACGGTGCGCGAGGAAATCGAGCGGCGCCGTCAGCGGCTGAACGACGACCTGCAGCGCGAACAGAACAGTTGGCGCGAGCAGCAGACGCAACTGGCCAACCAGCGCGCCAGCCTCCCGCCGGACCAGTTGCGGGACCGCGAGCGCGCGCTGCAGGAGCGTATTACCGACAGCCAGCGCATCTTCCGCGAACGCTCCCGCGCGATCGAGCAGGTGGCGCAGCAGGCGCTGGTGGAAATCGAGCAGGCGCTCGGCGCGGTGATCCGGCAGGTGGCCAGCAGCCGCAAGGTGAATCTGGTGCTGCCGCGGCCGCTGGTGATCTTCAACGAACCGCCTTTCGATCTGACCGAGGAGGTCAGCCAGCAGTTCAACCGCGTGCTGCGCACGGTGAACATTCCGCCCGAGCCCAGCGGCACTGCCGCGCCGGCCGCCCCGGCGGCAGGGGCAGCGGCACCGGCACCGGCGCGACCGGCACAGGGCCAGAC
>JAEWCI010000386.1 GCA_023390705.1 Pseudomonadota bacterium | reverse complement strand
CCCCACCACCGGCCGGCCGAGCAGCAGGATGGCGGCCAGCGCCACCAGGGCCAGCAGCGCGGTTTCCGCCAGCCGCGCCAGCATCGGCCCGGTGATCTCCAGCCCCATGAAGCCGCGCGCCTCGGCGCTGCCGGCGCCTTCCGGCTCGGCGAAGCGCATGGAAACCACCTCCACCCGGTCGCCGCGCTGTTCGTTGAAGCCGACCGCGCTGCGCGCCAGGGTGGCGATGCGGGCCAGTTCCTCCGGCGTGCGCTCCCGCCAGCGGGGCGGGCCGTTTTCCTGCGGCTCGGCCACGCCATCCACCAGCACCGCAACCGAGATGCGCTTCACCACGGGATGCTCCCGCAGCACGTTGCGGGTGGAGCGGCCGATCTCGAAATTCGTCGTCTCCTCCTGGCGGCTTTCCTGGGTGCCGTTGCCCTGCGTGGCCTCATTGCCCGGCAGGTTGCCGGCGACGGTGGTGGGCTGCGGCTCCTGGCTGCGGTTCTGCTCGTTCACCGATTGCTGGCTGCGCGCCACCTGGTTGTCCGGGTCGAAGCGCTCCTCGCGCGTCTCCACCCGGTCGAAATCCATCTCCACCGTGGCCTCGGCGCGCACCCGGCCGAAGCCCAGGCTTCGTTCCAGCAATTCCTCCACCGCGCGGGAGAGACGCAATTCCTGCGCCCGGCGCATTTCCTCCTGCGTCGCGGCGGCGGCGGGGCCGGCGAGCGCCTGGCCGCCGCGGGCCAGCAATTCACCCCGGCTGTCCACGATGGAGACATGCTGCGGCCGCAGGCCGGGCACCGCGGTGGCGACCAGGTGCAGCACCGCCTGCACGCCTTCGCGGTCCAGCCGCTGCGCGCCCTGCATGGTCAGCACCACGCTGGCCTGGGCCTCCGCCCTCTCGCGCGAGAAGGGTTCGCGCCGCGGCAGCACCAGATGCACGCGGGCGGTCCGCACCCCGGCCATGCTGCGGATGCTGCGCGCGATCTCCCCTTCCAAGGCGCGCAGCCGGTTGAGATCCTGCTGGAAGGGCGTGGTGGTGAGGGATTCGCCGCGGTCGAAGATCTCGTAGCCGACGCCGCCGCCGGCCGGCAGGCCCTCCCGCGCCAGGGTCAGGCGCAGCCGTGCCACCTGATCGGCCGGGGCCATCACCTGGCTGCCATTGGCGGCAAGCCGGTAGGGCACGCGCTGGCGTTCCAGCGCCGCCACCACCGCGGCGGCGTCGCGCGCCTCAAGCTCTCCGTAGAGAAGGGCCATCGGCGTCTCCCCGGCGCGCAGCGCCAGCACCGCCAGCAGGCCGAGCACGGCGAGCGCGACGCCGCCAAGGGCGAGCAGCCGTGTCCGGCCGAGCGCCAGCAGCCCGGCCATCACGCCGCCCACGCGAAACTCCCCGAACCCTGCCGCCGCGCCGAACGCATCGCCTCCACCCCAGCCGCTTCCTGCTGCCGGGGAGGAGAGTGACTCAAGGCGATTGCGGGGCGGTTAATCCGGCCGCCCGAACCGGCAATTCATGCCTGTCGGGCGGTACGGCGATCCACCGGCTGTTCATGTCGGCCGCGCTTCCCGGCAGGCCAGGAAGCGCGGCATCGGCGCGTTGCGGCGGACCACCAGCGGCGATGATCCGGCATGGGCGATTCCCGCCGGGATCGCGGGAAGGGCGGCGGAGGGTCGTTGGCCCGCGTGGAACCCGGCCGCGGCGTCCTTCAGGCCGCCACTTCGTAGGGCTGGCGCTTCACCCGGGCCATGTTCACGCCTTCTATCCGCAGCAGGCGGGTCGCGCCGTCGCGGCGGGGGGAGTGCAGCACGCCGGGCTCATACAGGTGGGCATCGCCCGGCTTCAGCGAATAGTCGCGCACCGGGCGCGCCTTGCCGGGCCTGTCGCCTTCCGGCCGGGCCAGGCATTCATAGTCGGTCATGATGGTCTCGCCCGAAGCCTGGCCGTAGATCGCCCAGGAATGGGCGTGGTCGTGCGGGCTGCTGTTCTTCGCGCCGGTATAGGCATGGGCCAGCACGGTGAAGCCCAGTTCCGGGTCCTCGTACAGCACATGCCGTTCCGGCGTGCCTTCCGGGATGTAGCGGGCGACGAATTCCTTGTCCGTCAGCACCTGGCGCACCAGGTCGCAGACCTTCCTGCGGCCTTCGGTGCCCGGCTGGCTCATCAGCGCCTCACGGCACCGGCTGGTGAATTGCTCTAGCGTCATGCCCATGGGACGGCTTCCTTCCTGGCTTGGTTCGCCAGCGGCAGGCTAGACCCGGGCGGTGCGGCTTTCCAGTACGGGAGCCCGTCGGGCATGGCCGCGGGCCCGCCCGGCGGGTCATTTCCAACTGGCGGCGCCTCCCTCCGGGGGGCCGCCTCCCGGCCGAGGCGAACCCCCGGCCCCGTGCCTCAGGGCTGCGCCTCAAGAATCATGTTGAACGGCGTCTCGGCCGCCCGCCGCACGCGGCCGAACCCGCCCTGCCCGATGACCTCGCGCAGCCGCGCCTCCCCCGCCTGCGCGCCGAGCGCCGCGCCGACTTCCTGCGAGAGGGAGGTCGGCACGCAGATCATGGTTGAGCCGGCATAGTAGAGGCGGCCGACCGGGTTCAGGTTGTCCTCCAGCCGGTCTCCCGCCATCGGCTCGATCACCATCCAGGTGCCGTCGGGGCGCAGCATACGCCGCACATGCGCCGCGACGCCCGCGGGGTCGCCCATGTCGTGCAGGCAGTCGAAGAAGGTCACCAGGTCGAAGCGGCCATCCGCCGGCACGGTCTTGGCGGTCGCCACCTCGAAGCTGGTATTCGCCTCCACCCCGTGCTCCCGTGCATGGGTGCGCGCATCCTCGATCGAGGCCGGGTGATAGTCGTAGCCAATGAAGCGCGAATTCGGGAAGGCCCTGGCCATGATCACCGTGGACCAGCCGCAGCCGCAGCCGACATCCGCGACCTCGGCGCCGCGCTCCAGCTTCGCCACCACGCCGTCCAGCGCGGGGAGCCATTCGGAGACGAGGTGGTTCTGGTAGCCCGGGCGGAAGAACCGCGCCGTTGCGCACCACAGGCAGCCCGAAAGATCGCCCCAGGCCACGCCTCCGCCTTTCCTGAAGGCCTCCTCCACCTTGGGGGCGCTCTGCTGCATGGCGACCATCAGGTCGAAGGCGCCCATCATGTAGACCGGGCTGTCCTCCTCGGCGAACACCATCGCCTGCTCCGGCGGAAGCTCGAACCGGCCTGTCGCCGGGTCATAGGCCAGGTAGTTGGAGGCAGCCTGGTGCGAGAGCCATTCGCGCAGGTAGCGTTCGTTCACCTTCGCCTCCCGCGCCAGTTCGGCGCAGGTCATCGCACCATTGTCGCGGAGCGTGCGATAGAGCCCGAGCGCATCGCCCATGCGCACCATCGCCACGCTGGCCGCGCCGCCCAGGTCGCCCAGCATCTGGCCGACAATACGTTGCAATTTCGCATCGTCTATCTTGCCATTGGCCGGCATCGCGTCGCCAGACATGAAGCCCTCCCAAGCTGATCTTTTGGCCCGGGAACGCTGCGACCTTGGTGCCGGAACGGTCAACGCCAATGTGCTTCCCGTCCTGCGCCGGCGGGCAAGCGTGAATGCGGGCACGGGAAGGCGATCCGCCCGGTGTCCCTCTGCCCGGATGGGGGATCAGCGGCTCACCACGCCGTCCGGCTCCAGCACCACCACCGGGTCGCCATTGCCCAGCACGCCGACGCCGCCGATGCCGGGCATGGCGGCCAGCGCCGGGTGCAGCGGCCGCAGCAGCAGGTCGGTGCGGCGCAGCACCTTCCCCACCGCCAGGCCCAGCAGCCCGCCGCGGCTGTGCATCACCACGATGGAGCCCGCTTCCTGGCCGCGATCCAGCCCCAGCAGCCGGGCCAGCGAGACCACCTCGCAGCCCGCGGTGCCGGCCGAGCCTTCCAACACCGCCTCCACCCGGCCGGCAGGCAGGGCGTAGGGGTGACCTCCCACCCCCACCAGCAGCACCGGCTGCAC
>JAEWCI010000349.1 GCA_023390705.1 Pseudomonadota bacterium | reverse complement strand
GTATGGCGCCGGCCCGGGCGGGGCGCAACCGGTGAGCGACGCGCCGCGCGCCCTGCTGCTTGCCGGCCCCACCGCGAGCGGCAAGTCCGCCCTGGCACTGGCGGTGGCGCAGCGCCTGGACGGGGTGGTGATCAATGCCGATGCCATGCAGCTCTATGCCGAGCTGCGCGTCCTGACCGCCCGGCCGACGCCGGAGGAGGAAGCGACGGTGCCGCACCGCCTCTATGGCGTGCGCAGGGCGGCCGAAGCCGCGAGCGTCGCCTGGTGGCGGGAGGCGGCGCTGGCCGAGATGGCGGCGGCCCATGCCGCGGGCAGGCTGCCCATCCTGTGCGGCGGCACCGGCCTCTATTTCCTCTCGCTGACCGAGGGGCTTTCGCAGATCCCAGCGGTGCCGGAGGCGGCGCGGGGGGAGGCGCGGGCGCTGCTGGCGGAGATCGGCGCCCCCGCCCTGCACGCCCGGCTGGCCGCGGTGGATCCCGAGACGGCGGTGGCGCTGCGACCTTCGGACAGCCAGCGCCTGGCCCGCGCCTGGGAAGTGTGGCGCGGCACCGGCCAGGGGCTGGCCACCTGGCAACGGCAGGGTGCCCATACCGGCCCTGCACGGCTGGGCGACCGGCCCTGGAACTTCGCCGCCCTGCTGCTGGACCCGCCCAGGGACGCGCTGCGCGCCGCCATCGCCGCCCGTTTCGCCGCCATGCTGGCGGGTGGCGCCCTGGAGGAGGTGAGGGGGCTGCTGGCCCAGGACCTGGACCCCGCCCTGCCGGCGATGCGCGCGCATGGCGTGCCGGAACTGGCCGCCCATCTGCGGGGGCGGATGAGCCTTGCGGCGGCGGAAGAACGGGCCGTGCTCAACACCGGCCAGTACACCAAGCGTCAGGCGACCTGGTTCCGCCACCACGCCCTGGCCGAGCCGGGGCGGACGCATATCATCCATGCGCGCTTCGCGGGGTTAACGCAATTTCCGGAAAGTCAAAGCCGCAAAATCTTCTCGTTTCTTGAATCCTGGCATTGACGCGCCGCAGCAAGGGGTCTATCGGTCCGCGCCTTGCCGCATTCGGGAGCCATCCCGCCGGCCGGCAAGCGCTCTTTATGCAAGGAAAGCCCTGGCCCATGTCCGCCCCCCTTCAGACCGCCGCCGAAGCCTGGACCATGACGGGCGCGGAGATCGTACTGCGCGCGCTGAAGGATCAGGGCGTAGAGGTCATCTTCGGCTATCCCGGCGGTGCCGTGCTGCCGCTCTACGACGCGCTATTCCAGCAGAATGCCATCCGCCACATCCTGGTGCGGCACGAACAGGCCGCGGTGCATGCCGCCGAGGGCTATGCCCGCTCCACCGGCAAGGTGGGGGTGGTGCTGGTCACCTCCGGCCCCGGCGCGACCAATGCCGTGACCGGGCTGGTGGATGCGCTGATGGACAGCATCCCGGTGATCTGCCTGACCGGCCAGGTGCCGACGCACCTGATCGGCAACGATGCCTTCCAGGAAGCCGACACCACCGGCATCACCCGCCCGGCGACCAAGCACAACTACCTGGTGAAGGACATCAACAACCTCGCCACCACGGTGCACGAGGCCTTCTACGTCGCGAAATCCGGCCGCCCCGGGCCGGTGGAGATCGACCTGCCGAAGGACATCCTGATCGGCAAGGGCCCCTATGCCGAGGCGCCGACCGCCCCGCACCGCAGCTACCGGCCACGGACCGAACCGGACGCGCAGTTGATCCGCGAGGCGGTGCGGATGCTGAAGGCGGCGAAGCGGCCCGTCGTTTACAGCGGCGGCGGCGTCATCAATTCCGGGCCGGAGGCGTCCCGCCTGCTGACCCAGTTCGTCCACATGACGGGCATGCCCTGCACCAACACGCTGATGGGGCTCGGCGCCTTCCCTTCCAGCGACCCGCAATTCCTCGGCATGCTGGGGATGCACGGGACCTACCAGGCGAATCTGGCGATGCATGGCTGCGACGTCATGCTGAACATCGGCGCCCGCTTCGACGACCGTGTCACCGGCCGGCTGAACGCCTTCGCGCCGAATTCGAAGAAGATCCACGCCGATATCGACCCGTCCTCGATCAACAAGAATGTCGCGGTGGATGTGGCGATCGTCGGCGATGCCGGGCGGGTGCTGCAGGCGCTGATCGAGTGCTGGAAGGCCGATGAGGCGCCGCAGGACAAGCATGCCCTGACCGAATGGTGGCGGCAGATCGACGAGTGGCGTGGCAAGGACTGCCTGCGCTACCGCCAGGAAGGCAGCATCATCAAGCCGCAGCACGCCATCCGCCGGCTGTACGAGATCACCAAGGAACTCGGCCGCGAGACCTTCATCACCACCGAGGTCGGCCAGCACCAGATGTGGGCGGCGCAGTATTTCGGCTTCGAGAAGCCGAACCACTGGATGACCTCGGGCGGCCTCGGCACCATGGGCTACGGGTTGCCGGCGGCGATGGGCGTGCAGATCGCCCATCCCGACGCGCTGGTCATCGACATCGCGGGCGAGGCCAGCATCCTGATGAACATCCAGGAAATGGGCACGCTGGCGCAGTACCGCCTGCCGGTGAAGGTGTTCATCCTGAACAACGAATACATGGGCATGGTGCGGCAGTGGCAGGAACTGCTGCATGGCGGCCGCTATTCCGAAAGCTATTCCGCCGCTCTGCCGGATTTCGTCAGGCTGGCGGAGAGCTTCCACGCCACCGGCCTGCGGGCGAAGACGCCGGATGACCTGGACCGGGTGATCCGGGAGATGCTGGCCAATCCCGGCCCGGTCATCGCCGATATCGTGGTGGACAAGGAGGAGAACTGCTTCCCCATGATCCCCTCCGGCGCCGCGCATAACGAGATGATCCTGGGGCCGGAGCAGGAAGGCGGCGTCGCCGGCGTGACCGATGAGGGCAAGGTACTGGTCTGAACCGGCCCATGGCGGGGGGTGGACAGCGCCCCCGCCTTCCCCTACCGCACGCCCCCGAAGCGAAGATAGACCATGTCCGATACCGAAAACGGCTTCCGCCAGGCCACCATCGCCGTGCTGGTGGACAATGAACCCGGCATCCTGGCCCGGGTCGTCGGCCTGTTCTCCGGCCGCGGCTACAATATCGAAAGCCTCACCGTCGCCGCGGTGGACGAGGAACGCGCGCTCTCGCGCATCACCATCGTCACCAGCGGCACGCGCATGGTGATCGAGCAGATCAAGGCGCAGCTCGACCGGCTGGTGCCGGTGCGCAAGGTGGCCGACCTGACGCTGGAAGGCCCGCAGCTGGCGCGCGAGATGATGCTTATCAAGGTGGTCTGCAAGGGCGAGCAGCGCATGGAGGCGCTGCGCCTGGCGGACGCCTTCCGCGCCCGGGTGGTGGACGCCACGACAGAGAGCTTCGTCTTCGAGATGACCGGCGCCGGCGACAAGCTGGACGCCTTCACCGGCCTGATGCGGCCGCTGGGCCTGGCGGAAGTGGTGCGGACCGGCGCGGTCGGCATTGCCCGCGGGCCACGCAGCCTGACCCCCTGAGATTAGTTCGAGCAAGGAGAAGCGCCTGATGCGCGTCTACTACGACCGCGATGCGGATGTGAACCTGATCAAGGCCAAGAAGGTCGCGGTCATCGGCTTCGGCAGCCAGGGCCATGCGCATGCCATGAACATGCGCGATTCCGGCGTGACCGAGGTGGTCATCGGCCTGCGCCCCGGTGCTTCGGCGAAGAAGGCCGAGGCCGCCGGCTTCCGGGTGATGTCCCCGGCCGACGCCGCGAAGTGGGCCGATGTGGTCATGGTGCTGACGCCGGATGAAGGGCAGGGCGACCTCTACCGCGAAA
Source organism: Pseudomonadota bacterium (assembly GCA_023390705.1). Lineage (GTDB taxonomy): Bacteria > Pseudomonadota > Alphaproteobacteria > Acetobacterales > Acetobacteraceae > JAEWCI01. The sequence goes on along the minus strand of JAEWCI010000349.1, from coordinate 4,019 downwards.
GCCTGCACGGCAACATGAAGCAGGGCGCCGCGCTGGCCTTCGCGCATGGCCTGAACGTCCACTTCAACCTGCTCGACCCGCGCCCGGACCTCGATGTGTTCATGATCGCGCCGAAGGGCCCCGGCCACACCGTGCGCAGCGAGTACCAGCGCGGCGGCGGCGTGCCCTGCCTGGTGGCGGTCGCGCAGAATCCCTCGGGCAACGCGCTGGAGATCGCGCTCTCCTACGCTTCCGCCATCGGCGGCGGCCGCGCCGGCGTGATCGAGACCACCTTCAAGGAGGAATGCGAAACCGATCTGTTCGGCGAGCAGTCCGTCCTCTGCGGCGGCCTGGTCGAGCTGATCAAGGCCGGCTTCGAGACGCTGGTGGAAGCCGGCTACGCCCCGGAGATGGCCTATTTCGAGTGCCTGCACGAGGTGAAGCTGATCGTCGACCTCATCTATGAGGGCGGCATCGCCAACATGAACTACTCCATCTCCAACACCGCCGAATACGGCGAATACGTCACCGGTCCGCGCATCATCACCGCCGAGACCAAGGCGGAGATGAAGCGGGTGCTGGACGACATCCAGTCCGGCAAATTCGCCCGCGACTGGATGCTGGAGAACAAGGTGAACCAGGCCAGCTTCAAGGCCACCCGCCGCCGCCTGGCCGAACACCCGATCGAGGAAGTGGGCGAGAAGCTGCGGGCCATGATGCCCTGGATCAGGAAGAACGCCCTGGTGGACAAGGACCGGAACTGAGCTTCCGTCTTGACGGGCCGCCCCGCTGGGCGGGGCCCTTTTCAATTCCGCGAGCCATCCGTTCCATGCTGGCGGAGCCGGCCGCGGCCGCGTAGCCTTCAGGGAAAGCACCGGAGGGAAGGTCATGCCGCCCGTCAGCCTCGCCCGCCGCGCTGCCCTGGCCATGGCCGCGCTGCCGCTGCTGGCCCGTCCCATCCTGGCCCAGGCGCCGCGTGGCCTCACCCGCATCCTGGTCGGCTTCCCGCCCGGCGGCAGCGCCGACATCACCGCCCGGCTGATGGCCGAAAGGCTGCGCGGCCTCTATGCCGCGAATGTGGTGGTGGAAAACCGCCCCGGCGCCTCCGGCCGGCTGGCGGCGGAAGCGGTGAAGGCGGCGGAGCCGGATGGCACCACCATGCTGCTGACCGCCTCCTCCATCCTGACGCTGCTGCCGCATATCTACCGGGCGACCATCCGCTACGACAGCTTCGCGGATTTCATCCCGGTCTCGCCCGCCGGCCAGTTCCCGCATGGCATGGCGGTGGGGCCGCGTGCCGGGATGCCGGGCAATATCCGCGAATTCGCCGCCTGGGCCCGCACCCAGCCGGAAGTGACCTATGGCAGCGCCTCGGCCGGCACCACGCTGCATTTCCTGGGCATCCAATTCGCCAAGGCGGCCGGGCTGGCCATGACGCATGTGCCCTATCGCGGCAGCGCGCCGGCGGTGCAGGACCTGATCGCCGGGGTCACCGGCGCCAGCTTCCACCCCATGGTGGACCTCGCCGGCCATGCGGAGGGTGGGCGCATCCGCCTGGTGGCCACCACCGCGCCGCAGCGGCTGGAACGCTTCCCGGACGTGCCGACCTTCGCCGAACAGGGCTTCCCGCAACTCACCACCAGCGAATGGTTCGGCGTCTTCCTGCCCGCCCGCACCCCTTCCGCCACGGTGGAGGCGCTGAACCAGGCGGTGCGGCAGGTCTCCGCCCAGGTGGACTACCGCGAGGCCCTGGCCCGGCTGGTGATGACGCCGCGGCCCCTGGGGCTGGCGGAATTCGCCGCGCTGGTGCGGCATGATTACGACCGCTGGGGGCCGATCGTGGCCGAAAGCGGCTTCCGACCGGAGGAGTGAGCCATGGCGGAACGCGGCAATTACCCGCTTGAGGGGCGCGACCTGATCGCCGAGGCACCGGGGCTGCGGATGCAGATCCTCACCCTCGGCACCGGGCAGGAGGTGCCCTGGCATTGGCACAGCGAGGTGACCGACACCTTCTGGTGCATGGAAGGCCCGCTGGTGATCGAAACCCGCGCGCCCCATGCGGTGGTGGAACTGCAGCCGGGCCAAATGTTCGCCGTGCCGCCGAAGCGCGCCCATCGCGTCACCGGCAAGGATGGCGGGCGCGCCCGCTTCGCCATCCTCCAGGGGGTCGGCCGTTACGACTTCATGCCGGTAGGCTGATCCCGGCTTGCGCAGCCACCCCGGCATCGCCTAGGGTGCCGGCGCCATGCGTCCCTGCGCGCCCATTGCCGGCCTGAGCCGCGGCCTCTCCGCCGCCGCCCCGGCGCGCGCCCTGCTTCCCGGCCTGCTTCGACTTACCCGCCCCTGGGCGTGACGCCCGGCTGACCGCGGCCGGCACCGCTCAGGGGAGATGAAGGCCCCGCATGTCCGCCCGCATGGGCAAAACGAATTCCCCGAGGAACGCCATCATGGCCATCAATCACCCCAGCTTCGGCAAGCTGGACGACGATCGCATCATCTTCTTCGACACCACGCTGCGCGACGGCGAGCAGTCCCCCGGCTTCTCCATGAACCTGGAGGAGAAGCTGCGCATGGCCGAGGCCCTGGCCGAGCTGGGCATCGATGTGATGGAGGCCGGCTTCCCCATCGCCTCGGTCGGCGATTTCGAGAGCGTGCAGGCCATCGCCCAGCGCTTCAGCAAGGACGGGCCAGTGGTCTGCGGCCTGTCCCGCACCTCCGTGGCCGACATCAACCGTGCGGCCGAGGCGGTGAAGCCCGCGGCGCGCAAGCGCATCCACACCTTCGTCTCGACCAGCCCGCTGCACATGCGGGTCAAGCTGCGCATGGAGCCGGAGGAGGTGCTGGAAATGGTCACCGCCTCCGTCACCCTGGCGCGCAACCATGTGGACGACGTGGAGTGGAGCGCCGAGGACGGCACCCGCACCGATCCGGACTTCCTCTGCCGCTGCGTGGAGGCCGCCATCAAGGCCGGCGCCACCACCATCAACATCCCCGACACCGTCGGCTACGCGGTGCCGGAGGACATGGCCCGCATCTTCACCATGGTGCGGGAGAGGGTGCCGGGCGCCGACCGCGTGGTGCTTTCCGCCCATAACCACAACGACCTGGGCATGGCGGTGGCCAACACCATCGCCGCCATCCGCGCCGGCGTGCGGCAGGTGGAGGCCACCATCAACGGCATCGGCGAACGCGCCGGCAATGCCAGCCTGGAGGAAGTGGCGATGGCGCTGCGGACGCGCCACGATGCGCTGCCCTTCCGCAACGGCATCCGTACGCCGAACATCCTGAAGACCAGCCGGCTGCTGGCCACCATCACCGGCTTCGACGTGCAGCCCAACAAGGCGATCGTCGGCCGCAACGCCTTCGCGCATGAATCCGGCATCCACCAGGACGGCGTACTGAAGGACAAGTCCACCTACGAGATCATGACGCCGGAAAGCGTCGGCTGGTCCACGTCATCCCTGGTGCTGGGCAAGCACTCCGGCCGCGCCGCCTTCCGCGACAAGCTGAAGGCCATGGGCTACAATGTCGGCGACAACCAGCTGAACGACGCATTCCGCCGCTTCAAGGATCTCGCCGACCGTAAGAAGGTGGTCTATGACGAGGACGTGGTGGCGCTGGTGGATGACGAGATCGTGCGTGATCACGATCGCGTGAAGCTGGCGGCGCTGACTGTCGCGACCGGGATGGGCGCGAAGCCCATGGCCACCCTCTCCCTGGACGTGGATGGGGAGCGCCGGGACGGCATGGCCACCGGCGACGGCGCGGTGGACGCCACCTTCAACGCCCTGCGCGGCGCCTTCCCGCATGAGGCGGTGCTGAAGCTCTATGCCGTGCAGAGCGTGACCGAGGGCACCGATGCCCAGGCCCGGGTGACGGTGCGGCTGGAGGAGAAGGGCAAGATGGTGGACGGTCAGGGCGCCGATGCCGACACCATCGTTGCTTCCGCCCGCGCCTATGTCCATGCCTTGAACAAGCTGCTGGTCAAGCGCGAGCGCACGGCGCCGGGCGAGTTGCGGGCGGCGGTCGGCAGGCGCCCC
>JAEWCI010000336.1 GCA_023390705.1 Pseudomonadota bacterium | reverse complement strand
TTCCAGCAGCCCGGCCAGGGCCGCGCGCTCGGCGGCGCTCAGTGGTGCCATGGCGTCCTCCAGCAGCTCCGCGGCGATGCGGCCCATGCGGGCCTGCACCTCCTCGGCCTCGGCGGTCAGGTGCAGGCGGTTGATGCGGCGGTCGGCGGCGTCCGGGTGGCGGGCAACCCAGTTCTTGCGCTCCAGCCGGTCCACCATGCGGCCGGCGGTGGCCCGCTCCACCTCCAGCAGCTCGGCCAGTTCGGACTGGCTGATGCCGGGGTGGCGGTGCAGCAGGCCGAGCACCCGCCATTGCGACCGGGTCAGGCCGATGCGCCGCACCCGCCGGTCGAAGGAGGCCCGCATGATCCGCGCCAGATCGGAGATCAGGAAGCCGATATAGCGACGGTCGTCATCGAGCGGCACGGCGGCAGCTCCCGGCGGCAGGTTGGTGCCATGGTTATTATCACCAGGGCATCTTTCGTCCAGGCCATTGTTACGGCTAGGCTGGGCCGCGTCAGGCCAGGGCCGCCCTTCCGCCGCGATGTCCGATTCGCCGATCGTCCAGCAATATTCGCTTGCCCGCCGGATCATGATCCTGCTCTCGGTGGTGCTGGGCTCCACCCTCTACGCCACCACCCTGCTGGTCGCCTCCACCCTGCTGCCGCAGATGCAGGGCAGCTTCGCCGCGACCTCGGACGAGATCGCCTGGACCACCACCTACAACATCCTGGCCACCGCCATCGCCACGCCGATGACGGGCTTCCTGGTGGCCCGCTTCGGCCGGCGGCGGGTGATGGTGTTCTGCGTCGGCGGCTTCACCCTGGCCACCTGGCTCTGCGGCCAGGCGGAATCGCTGGAGGCGGTGGTGCTGTGGCGCATCGTCCAGGGCGCCATCGGCGCGCCGGTGGTGCCGCTGGCCAATGCCACCGTGCTGGACGCCTTCCCGCGCCGCCATGCCGGGCTGGTGAGCTCGATCTTCGGCATGACGGTGGTGCTGGGCCCGGTGATCGGCCCCGCGGTGGGCGGCATCCTGGCCGAGGCCTACAATTGGCGCTGGGCCTTCTACATGATCGTCCCGGCCGGGGCGCTGGCCACCATCGCGCTTCGCCTGAGCCTGCCGCCGGACCAGCCCGGGGCGCGGGTGGCGCTGGACTGGTTCGGCTTCCTCTCGCTGGCCACCGCCATCGCCTGCCTGCAATTGGTGCTGTCCCGCGGGCAGCGGCTGGACTGGTTCGATTCCACCGAGATCATCCTGGAAACCGCGCTGGCCGGGCTCGCCTTCTACCTGTTCCTGGCGCACAGCCTGACGGCGCAGCGGCCCTTCCTGAACCTGCGCCTGCTGCTGGACCGCAATTACGCGCTCGGCCTGGTGCTGGTCTTCCTCTACGGCATGCTGAATTTCACGCCCATCGTGCTGCTGCCCACTTTGTTGCAGCAGCATGCCGGCTACCCGGACAGCATCATCGGCCAGATCGTCGGCTACCGCGGCATCGGCGCCACGCTGGGTTTCTTCAGCGCCATGCTGATCGGCCGGCTGGACCCACGGATAGGGCTGGTGCTTGGCTTCGGCCTGCTGGCCCTGGCCGGGCTGTGGCTGATGCGCTTCGACCTGAATGTCGGCACGGATGCGCTGGAGTTGAACGCCATGCTGCAGGGGCTGGCGGTGGGCGTGCTGTGGGTGCCGCTGACGGTGATGACCTTCAACACCTTGGACAGCCGTTCCCTGCCGGAAGCCATGGCGGTGTTCCACCTGCTGCGCAACATCGGCTCCAGTCTCTTCATTTCGCTCTGCGTGGCGGAGATCCTGCAGTCCACCGCCGCGAATTACAGCCGGATGACGGCGCTGATCTCGCCCTACAACCGCGCCCTGGCGATGCCGGACACGATGGGCGGCTGGACCACCGAGACATTGCAGGGCCTGGCCCGGCTTTCGCGGGAGATCAACCGCCAGGCGGCGATGATCGGCTATCTCAACGCCTTCGGCATGTTCACCGCCGCCTGCGGCGTGGCGGTGCTGCTTTCGCTGCTGGCGCGGCCCGCGCGGCGGGCCGGGCGGCCGGAAGGCCCCCACGGCTTATGCCGGGAGGCCAGGTAAGCCGGAGGCTTCTGCCCGGCGTCCGAGGGCAAATCACAAGGTCCTGGCGATGATCTCCTTCATCACCTCGCTGCTGCCGCCATAGATGCGGCCGACGCGCGCATCGGCCCAGGCGCGGCCCACCATGGTATCCATCATGTAGCCCATGCCGCCATGGATCTGCAGGCAGTCGTCCAGCACCTTGCAGAGCAATTCGCTGCCCATCAGCTTGGCGGTCGCCGCCATCTCCACCGAAAGCTCGCCCTTCATGTGCAGCGCCAGGCAGTGGTCGGCGAAGCTGCGGTACATCACCGCCTGGGCGCGGCATTCCGCCAGCTTGAAGCGGTTGTGCTGCATGTCGAAGACGGTGCTGCCGAAAAGCGGGCGCTGCTTCGCCCATTCCACCGTCTGCTCTATCGCCACCTCCATGCCCGTGGCGGCGCGCATGGCGATCAGCAGGCGTTCCTGCGGCAGGTTGTGGATGAGGTAGCGGAAGCCCTGGTTCTCCTCCCCCAGCCGGTTCGCCACGGGCACCCGCACCTCGTCGAAGAACAGTTCCGAGGTGTCCTGTCCATGCAGGCCGAGCTTCTCCAGGTTCTTGCCCTTGGCGAAGCCGGGCGTGCCTTCCTCGATGCAGATCAGGCTGATGCCCTTGCGCCCCGCCGCCGGGTCGGTCTTGCAGCAGGTGATGACGAGATGCGCGTTCTGCCCGTTGGTGATGTAGGTCTTGCTGCCGCTGACGACGTATTCGTTGCCCTCGCGCTTCGCGGTGGTGCGCATCGCCTTCAGGTCGCTGCCCATGCCCGGTTCGGTCATGGCGATGGCGGTTATCATCTCGCCGCGCGCCATCTTGGGCAGCCATTCGCGCTTCTTCTCCTCGGAAGCGTAGGCCAGGATGTAGGGCGCGGTGATGTCGTTGTGCAGGGAGAAGCCGATGCCGCTGGCCTGCACCCGTGCCAGCTCCTCCAGCAGCACGCAGGAATGGCCGAAATCGCCGCCGGCGCCGCCATATTCCTCCGGCATGGTCAGGCAGAGCAGTCCGGCCTCGCCGGCCGCGCGCCAGACCTCGCGCGGCACGATGCCCTCGCGTTCCCATTGCCGGTGATGCGGGGCGATGTGCTTCTCCACGAAGGCGCGCACGCTGGCGCGGAAGGCTTCGTGGTCCTCCCGCAGCACGGTGCGGGGCGGGAAGGGGGGCAGGGTCATGCGCTTTGTCCCGTGGCTGCGGCGATCTCGGCGGGGTTCAGCCCGGCCTCGGCCAGCACTTCGGCCGTATGCTCGCCGCGCTGAGGCGGGGAGCGGCGCGGCTTCGCCTCGGTGCGGCTGAAGCGCGGCGCCGGGGCGGGCTGCACCACGCCCTCCATTTCGATGAAGGTGCCGCGCGCGACATTGTGCGGGTGGCGCGGCGCCTCCGCCATGTCCAGCACCGGGGCGACGCAGGCATCGCTGCCCTCGAAGACCCGCATCCATTCGTCCCGCGGACGGGTGCGGAGGATGGCGGCGATCTCTGCGCGCAGCGAAGGCCAGGCCGCGGCCTCCATGCGGTCCGGGTAGTGCTTCGCGTCCAGCCCCAGCTTCTGCATGAACTCGGCGAAGAATTGCGGCTCGATCGGCCCGGCCGCCAGGTATTTGCCGTCGGCGCATTCATAGGTGCCGTACCAGGGCGCGCTGCCGCTGAGCCGGTTGTTGCCGCGCTCCACCTGCCAGCGGCCGCGCGCCAGCCCGCTGTAGTGCGGCGCCATCAGCAGGGCCGAGCCATCCGTCATGGCGGCGTCCACCACCTGGCCCTTGCCGGAGGCCCGCGCCGCGATCACCGCGGCCAGGATGCCGAGCGCCAGCAGCATGCCGCCGCCGCCGTAATCGCCCACCAGGTTCAGCGGCGGCATCGGCCGGCGGTCGGCCTCTCCCATCGCATGCAGCGCGCCGGTCAGCGCGATGTAGTTGATGTCGTGGCCGGCGGTCGGCGCCATTGGGCCTTCCTGGCCCCAGCCGGTCATCCGGCCATAGACCAGCTTCGGGTTGCGGGCGAGGCAGACCTCCGGCCCCAGGCCGAGCCGTTCCATCACGCCGGGGCGGAAGCCCTCGATCAGCGCATCGGCCCCTTCCACCAGGCGCAGCGCCGCGCCGCGGCCGGCCTCGCTCTTCAGGTCCAGCGCCACGGAACGCTTGCCGCGGCCGGTCACGTCCTGGCGGGTGATGGGGTCGCCCTGCGGCCGGTCCAGCCGCACCACCTCGGCGCCCAGATCGGCCAGCACCATGCCGCAGAAAGGACCCGGCCCGATGCCCGCGAATTCCACGACCCTGACTCCGTCCAGCGGTCCCATGGCGCCCTCTCCCCTCGTGCTTTTCCGGCTTCAGGCTAGCAGGAAGCCGGGCATTTGACAGCCGCGCCCCGCCGGCCAAGCTATGCCGTCACGTCCCAAGAGCACGAGGTGCCGAATGGCCCGCCACAGCGCCGCGCACTACTTCCTGGAAGGTCTTTACGAAAGCGGCATCGACTATCTCTTCTGCAACCTCGGCACCGATCATGTCTCGATCATCGAGGAGGTTGCCCGCTGGGACCAGGGCAACCGCCCGCACCCGGAACTCATCACCGCGCCGCATGAGGTGGTGGCGGTCCACATGGCCGGCGGCTACGCCATCATGACCGGCAAGGGCCAGGGGGTGCTGGTGCATGTCGATGCCGGCACCGCCAATGCGGCGATGGGGCTGCACAATCTCTGCCGCGGCCGGGTGCCGGTCTTCCTGATGGCCGGGCGCGCGCCCTTCACCAGCCGGGGCGAACTGGTGGGCTCGCGCGACACCTATGTGCATTTCGTGCAGGATCCCTACGACATCGCCAGCATCGTGCGGCCCTACATCAAGTGGGAATACTGCCTGCCGAGCGGCGTGGTGGCCAAGGAATTGCTGGCCCGCGGCCACGCCATGATGATGAGCGAGCCGACCGGCCCCGTCTTCATGTCGCTCCCGCGCGAAACCCTGGCCGAGGAGATCGAGGAGGAGAAGGTCCGCAGCTACCCGCCCGCCCGCTACGGCGCGGTGCAGGCCGGCGGCGCCGACCCGGCGGTGGCGAGGCGGATCGCGGAGAAACTGCTGGAAGCCGGGAACCCGGTGGCCTTCTGCGGCTATCTCGGCCGCAAGCCGGAAGCGGTGGCGGCCTTGCAGGAACTGGCGCTGCTCGCCGGCATCCGCATCGTCTCCCACTACAGCGTCTATATGAACTGCCCGCATTCCAGCCCGGCCTTCGCCGGCTTCGACCCGGCGCCGCTGCTGCAGGAATGCGATCTTGGCCTGCTGCTGGATACCGACGTGCCCTGGGTGCCGAGCACCCATCCGCACCGCGAGGACACCTGTTTCATCCATGTGGACGTGGACGCCGCGAAACGCGACCTGCCGATCTGGAATTTCCCCGGCGACCTGCGCGTGCAGGGCGATTGCGCCACGGTGCTGCGCCAGGTGGCCGAAGCCCTGCGCGAACTGGCCGATGAGGGCTTCCACAGGAAGATCCGCGCCCGCATCGGCGGCTGGGACGCCTGGCACGCCAGCCGCGCCCGCAAGCTGGCCGAGGCCGCCAGCCGCACCGGGGAGAGCGACGCCATCGCCGTGCCCTATCTGATGGCCGAGTTGAACAAGCAGCTTCGCGCCGACGACGTCATCATCAACGAAGCCATCCGCAACACCGGCCCGGTGCAGGACTACCTGGAGCGCAGCGAGCCCCGCACCTTCGTCGGCTTCGCCGGCGGCGGCCTGGGCTTTTCCGGCGGCATGGCGCTGGGGGCGAAGCTGGCGCGCAAGGAAAGCCGCGTCATCCAGATCGTCGGCGACGGCAGCTATCATTTCGGCAGCCCCGACGCGGTCTATTCCGTGGCCCAGACGCACCGCCTGCCGATCTTCACCATCGTGCTCGACAATCGCGGCTGGGGGGCGGTGAAGTCCGCGGTGCAGCGGGTCTATCCCGGCGGCGTCGCGGCGCAGCACGACGCCTTCTTCTCCCGCCTCGACACCGGCGAGGTGCGGCGGCTGGAGGATGTGGGCAAGGCCTTCGGCGCCTATGGCGAAAGGGTGACGGAGGCCGAGGACGTGCCGGCCGCCATCCGGCGCTGCCTGGAGAGGGTGGAGGCGGGGCAGGCGGCCGTGCTGACGGTGCGGGTGACGCCGATCTGATAGGCTTCGAGGGGCGCTGCCCCTCGAACAC
>JAEWCI010000316.1 GCA_023390705.1 Pseudomonadota bacterium | reverse complement strand
TCCGTTCGGATTCTTGCCGTGGCTGTGGCATTCCTGCAGCAGCCCGGTAGCCAGGGCTCCCCCTCGCGCCGCGCGGCGCCCTCGCCTTCCAGCTTGATGAGATGGGCCAGCAGGCTGCGCCCGGCGGCCTTCACCAGCCGAGGGTCAAGCGGGCCATAGACCGGCGGCACCAGCTCATCCGCCGTTGCCCGGCCAGCCCTGGCCAGGGCCTCGGCAACCTTTGCCTCGCGTTCCTCACGGTGGGCCTGCAGGGCGGCGAGGTAGGGCGCCGGGTCGTCCATCCGCGGCCCATGGCCGGGCAGCAGGATGCGGGCGTCGCGCGCCCGCAGCCGGGCCAGGCTGCGCATATAGGCGGCCATGTCGCCATCCGGCGGGCTGACGACGCTGGTGGACCAGGTCATCACCATGTCGGCGCTGAACAGCACCCCGTTCCCCGCCATGGCGAAGCAGAGGTGGTTGCCGCAATGGCCCGGTGTGTGCAGTGCCTCCAGCCGCCAGCCATCGCCTTCCACCATGGCGCCGTCGGCCAGGCGGTGGTCCGGGGTGAAGCCATGGTCGCCGCCCTCCCCGCCCTCGCTTGCCGGGGTCAGGTGCGGGCCGAAGCCGTAGGTCGGCGCGCCGGTGGCGGCCTGGAGCGGGCCGGCGCCGGGCGAATGGTCGCGATGGGTGTGGGAGACCAGGATGTGGCTGACCGTCTCGCCCTGCGTCGCGGCCAGGATGGCGGCGAGATGCGCCGCGTCCACCGGGCCGGGGTCCAGCACCGCCACCCGGCCGCGGCCGATGATCCAGGTATTGGTGCCGCGGAAGGTGAAGGCCGAGGGGTTGTTGCACAGCACGCGGCGCACGCCGGGCGCCGTTTCCTCCACCGCGCCATGGGCCAGGCTGTCGTCCCGGCGGAAAGTCAGGCTCATCCCTTGGTATCCCCTCCTTGCTCGGCGGCGATCCTCTGCCGCCGCCGCACCATTTCCCGGTGCAGGATGTAGAGCCCCGCCACCACGATCAGCGCCGAGCCACCCAGCATGGCCAGGCCCGGCACATCGCCCCAGACCAGCCATCCCAGCAGCATGGACCAGACCAGCGAGGAATAGGAATAGGGCCCGAGCGCCGAGACCTGCGCCGAGGCATAGGCTTCCGTCAGCATCACCTGCGCCACCCCGCCGACCAGGCCGATGGCCAGCAGCAGGCCCAGCTCGCCCCAGCCCGGCGTCACCCAGAAGAAGGGCAGCGGGATCAGGGTGAAGCAGGTCATCAGCATGGACTGCCACATGGTGATGGTGGTGGAGCTTTCGGTGGAGGAAAGCTGCCGCACCAGCAGCGTGGTCAGCGCCGAGAACATGCCCTGGAACACCGCCGCCGCCGTGCCAAGGACCGCCAGGGTGGAAACCGGCCCCGCCCCATGGAACACGCCCTGGCCGGAAGCGATCACCAGCACCCCGGCGAAGCCCAGCAGCACCGCCGACCAGCGGTGCAGGCCGACCTGTTCGCCCAGTATGGGAATGGCCAGCATGGTAACGAAGAGCGGCGTGGTGTAGCTCAGCGCCGTCTGCTCCGCGAGGCTGAGGACCGAAAGGGCGAAGAAGCTGCAGCCCTGCGCCGCGGTGCCGGTCATCGCCCGCAGCAGGTGCCCCTTGAAGCGCCGGGTGCGCAGCGACCGCCAATCGCCGTAGCGCGCCGTGATCATCGCCACCACCGGCAGGGCGAAGGCGCTGCGGAAGAACATCAGCTCGATGAAGGGGATATGCCCGGACAGGTGCTTCACCATGGCCGACATGCCGGTGAACAGCGCCAGGCTGCCCACCATCAGCAGCGCCCCGCGGCGGATGTCGTGGCGCAGCGGCATCAGTCGGCCTGCGCCGCGGCCATGGCGCGGGAGGCCGCCGCGGCGCGCTCCTGCGCCCGGCGCACCCTTTCGCGGTGGACGTTGTAGAGCCCGGCGGCGATGACCACGGCGGCGCCGGCCAGGGTGGACCAGGCCGGCACTTCGGCCCAGACGAGATAGCCGATCACGGTTCCCCAGAGCAGCGGCGTGTACTCGAAGGGCGCCAGCGCGCCGATCGGCGCCAGGGCGAAGGCGCGGGCAAACAGCAGATGCGCCAGCCCGTTCGCCAGGCCGAAGGCAAGCAGCGCCAGCAGCACCGGCCAGGAGGGCAGCAGCGGCGGCGGCCCGCCGGCCGGCCAGAAGGCCGGGAAGAAGGAGAGCAGCAGCCCCATCGGCAGATGCGCCACCATCAGCCAGAAGGCGATGCAATAGGCGCCATCGGTGCGGGCCAGCAGGCGCGTCCAGATGCGCGTCACCGCCATCACCACCGTGGCGGCCAGCAACATGCCGGTTTCCCAGCGCCACAACTCGCCGCCAGGCTGGAGCATGAACAGCACCCCGGCGAAGCCCGCCAGCGTGCTGCACCAGCGGCGCCAGCCCACCTGCTCGCCCAGCATGGGAATGGCCAGCAGGGTCATCAGCAGCGGCGAGGCGGCGGCGACGGCATAGCTGTCCGCCAGGCCGACGCCGGAGATCCAGGCGACGTACCAGGCGGCGGAGACGCAGGTATGCAGCAGGCTGCGCATGGCCAGCAGCCTGCGGTTCACCGGCCACAGCCCGCGGCCGCGCGCCAGGATGGCGACGACGCTGGCGCCCACCACGCCGCGCCACAGCATGGCGCCGGCCGGCCCGACTTCCGGCAGCGCCCATTTCACCGAGGCATCGGCGCAGGAGATCACCGCATAGCCGATGGCCACCAGCAACAGGCCGCGCACCGCTTCCTCGCCGGAGGGGGTGCGCAGCGCCGGAATCCCGGAGCCTGGTTGCTTCATGCCGGAGCGCCCGGGCTCCGGTCCTGCGGTTCGAGAGCGTGATTCACGCCATGCGGCGATGCCACCTCAGGCGGCCGCGCTCGGGCCGAGCACCGCCTCGGCCTGCATGCAGGTGGCGCCCTCCACGTCGCGGGTTTCCAGCCGCGCATCGCTGCCGGACAGGCGGCCGAGCAGCAAGAGGCGGCGGCCGTCGAAGCAGGGCCGCCTGCCGCGGAAGCCGAAGCGTGCGATCCGGGCGCCGGCCGGCGCATGGTCCAGCAGGTGCTGCGCCAGCAGCGTGGCCTGCAACGGGCCGTGCACCACCAGGCCGGGATAGCCTTCCTCCTGCGTCACATAGGGATGGTCGTAGTGGATGCGGTGGCCATTGCCGGTCAGCGCGGAATAGCGGAACAGCATGATGCTGTCCGGCACCAGGGAAGCGGTGAAGGCGTCCGGCCAGGCCGGGGCGGCTTCGGCGGGGCGCACCGCCGCGCCTTCCGTGCCGCGATAGACGATGTCGTGCTCCTCCTCCAGCGCCGGGCCGCGCGGCCCGGGGAGGGGGTGGTGGACGGGGGCGAAGACCAGC
>JAEWCI010000310.1 GCA_023390705.1 Pseudomonadota bacterium | reverse complement strand
CGCCAGGGCCCAGCCCAGGTTGACGGCGGTGGGGCGGGTGGCGCCCAGCCGCGCCACGGCGGCTTCCAGGTTGTCGGTACTGGGATCGGCGCGCATCGCCAGCGCCACGCCATAGGCGGCGACGGCGCCGCTCAGCGGGGCGCCGCGCACCTGCATGGTGCGGATGGCATGGGCCACCTGCGCCTCATCGGTCAGGCGCAGCACTTCCAGCGCCCAGGGCAGCTTCGTCTGGTCGAAGATGCGGATGGACCAGCCATCCTCGTCCACCCAGACGCTGCGATAGGGCTTGCCGTCAATCTTCATCGGTCCTGAGTCTCCCGGCGCTGCTCGGCGGGCAGCGATAGCACGGCGAGGCAGAGCGCGCCGAATGTCAGCAGGGCATTGGCGGCATGCGAGTATTCCCAGTCCCGCCGCAACGCCTCCCAGTCGGCGGCGGGCAGGATGGTCCAGTTGCCAGTCGCCTGGTTGGCCGGGAAGGTCCAGGTGAAGAACACGCCAAGGGTCGCCAGCATCAACCCCGCCGCCGCCAGCGCCCGCCCCCCGCCCTGGCCGCACCGGCGCAGCAGCAACCCCAGCGCGAGGTTGGCGGCGATGGCCGCGATGATCACCGCACCGAACCAGGCCCAGCCACGATAGATGTTCTGGACCAGCAGATAGGCGTCCCGCGGCAGCGCCAGCTTGGCCGGCATCTCGGCCAGATGCGCGCCGCCCGGCACCAGGGCCAGCGCGGTCAGCATCACCGCCAGCGCATGAAGGTGCCGCGCCGCCATCAGGCCACCCGGCGCCGCAGCAGCCACCAGCCGGCCAGCGCCATGGCGGCGCCCCAGGCGAGGAAGCCGAGATCCCACCAGATCCACTGTGAGGGCGGCACCGTCTCGTTCACATGATGCAGTCCGAGCAGATGGTGGTCCACCAGCCCCTCCACCAGGTTGAACAACCCGAAGCCGAGCAGCACGGAGCCCGCCAGCCGCCTGCCTTCCCAGGGCGGGTGCGGCCGCCGCGCGGCCCGCCACAGGATCAGCAGGCCGAGCGCCACGCAGACATAGGTGCCGGTGTGGAAGACCCCATCCCAGAAGGTGTTCACCTGCAGATTGGCCACGGTATCGGGCGGCCAGCCGGCGCTGGTCACCATGTGGTGCCATTGCAGCAGCTGGTGCAGCACGATGCCGTCGAAGAACCCACCCAGGCCAAGCCCCAGCAGGATGCCGGCCGAAACCGGAAAGCCCGGTGCCGCGGGGTCGGTGGTTGCGCGCATGCCATGCCTCCGGCGCGCCAACGCCGGGGCGGGGCTTCAGATGCGCTGGTGCAGGGCGCAGATCAGGGTGAAAAGCCGCCGCGCCGTCTCGAAATCCAGGCCGATCCGGCCCTCCATGCGTTCCAGCAGCAGGTTGGCACCTTCGTTGTGCAGCCCGCGCCGGCCCATGTCTATCGCCTGGATGCGCGCCTCGTGCCCGCCTTCCGCCACCGCGCGCTCATGGCTTTCCACCACCATGCGGTAGTCGCGGATCAGGCCGCGGAAGGGGCCCAGGGCCAGCACCAGGGCGTGCAGCGGGGCATCCTCGGCGTCGCGGATATCGAAGATCAGCCGTCCCTCGCGCACCGCCAGGTGCAGCACATAGGGGCCAGGCGGCAGGCCGGTGGGGGCGAAGCGGTTGCCCGCCAGCAGGGCGGCCACCGCCGCCTGACGGTCGGCCTCGGCATAGGCCGAGGGCAGCGGGGTGGCATCCGGCAGCTCGATCCGCACCAGCCGGTCGGTGCCCGCCGCCGCGTCCGGCGCCAGGGCTGCTGCGTCAGCCATCGCTGCGTCCTCCCGAAGCGGGGCGGGCAGGGGGCTGTGGGCCATGCTCCGCCCCGGTGAAGCCGAGCGCCGTCATCCAGCCGACCACGGCGCCCTTGATCGGGCGCAGCAGCAGAACGCACATCATGGTGAACAGCGGCAGCCAGACCACCATGTGGAGCCAGATCGGCGGCTGGTAGTCGCGCTCCACCATCAATACCAGCGGCACCAGCAGGTGGCCGACCAGAACAATGGTGAAATAGGGCGGCGCATCATCCGAGCGCAATTCCCCGAGCGGCGCGCCGCACCGCGCGCAGGCCGGCACGACCCGCAGATGGCCATCGAAGACCCGGCCCTCGCCGCAGCAGGGGCAGAGATTGCGGGCACCGCGCTTCATCCCCACCCACAGGCTGGGCTGGGCATAGGGAAGGGCAGGCGGGCTGTGGTCGGCTTCCCAACGCATCGGGTGTCCTTCGGACTGGCGGCGGACGGAACGCCCGGACTGCCGAATGGCGGCCAAGGGGGCGGGGAGCGCCAGAAATATTGTGCGCTGCAATATGCGCCCTTTCGATGCCGCGGATCAAGCGCGGCGGGCGTGTTGCACGGCTTTTCCCCAGGCCGGCCATCCGGCATGGGAATGCAGCCGCGCGAAATCTGCCCAATCCGTCCGCTTGCCCACCAGGCCGGAACCGGGCGAGGCTGCGCCATGGTCGAGCGCATCCTGGTCATCAACCCCAATTCCTCGCTCTCCTGCACCCAGGGAATCGCGGCGGCATTGGCACCCTTCGCCGCGCCGGGCCTGCCGCGCCTGGAGGTGACCCGGCTGGCCGAAGGCCCGCCGGCCATCGTCACCTGGCGCGACTGGTACGCGGTGGCCGAGCCGCTTTGCCGGCTGGTGGAGCGCGAGCCGGCCGCGGCCTATGTCATCGGCTGCGTCTCCGACCCGGGGCTGGAGGCGGTGCGGTTGGTGACCGGAAGCCCGGTCCTCGGCCTGCTGCGCTGCGCCGTGGCCGCCGCGCTGACCCGTGGCGAGCGGTTCGGCATGATCGGCTTCACCGAAGCGTCCCGCCCGCGCCAGCTTCGCGTGCTGCAGGCCATGGGGGTGGAGGCGCGGCTGGCCGGCTACGAGCCGCTGAACCTGCCGATGGAGGTGTTGACCGACCCCGTCGCGCCGCGCGCCGCGCTGCAAGCGGCAGCGCGAGCCCTGGCGGCCCGGGGTGCCGAGGTGGTGGTGCTGGGC
>JAEWCI010000299.1 GCA_023390705.1 Pseudomonadota bacterium | reverse complement strand
GCCCCCCCCCCCCGCCCCGCCCATACCCGGCCCGGAACCTCACCATGGAGGGAACGCAGGCGGAAGCCCCGCCGGTCGAACTCGAAGGCCTGCAGGTGGCGGCCCCGGAAGGGCCGGCACCCGAGGCGCCGGGGCTGCGCGACTCCGTGCTGGCCGGGCAGTTCTTCGGCACCGGCCCAGGCGCCATCGGCGCCGAGAGGCTGGCTGCTTTCCTGGCCGGCCCTTCCCCGGCCGAAGCGCTGGTTCAGTGGTTCGGCGCCGGGAGGCTGCGCGGCATCATGCGCTCGCCCCATGGCTCCGCCATGGCGCTGCTCGAGGAAGCGGTGGACCGCGACATCGCAGCCATGGACGCCATGCTGTCCGCCCAGCTCGACGCGGTGTTGCGCGATGACCGGCTGCGCCGGCTCGAAGGCTCCTGGCGCGGCCTCGACTGGCTGGTCAACCGGGTGCCGCCGGCCGCCCGCGTCCGCGTCAAGCTGCTGACGCTACGCTGGCCGGAGCTCTGCCGCGACTTCGAGCGGGCGGTGGAGTTCGATCAGAGCCAGCTTTTCAAGAAGGTGTACGAGGAGGAATTCGGCTCCCCGGGTGGCGAGCCCTATGGCCTCCTCTGCGCCGATTACGAGGTGCGCCCCCTGCCCGGCCGCGGCAGCACCACCGACGACATCGCGGGGCTGGATTCCTTGGCCGCGGTGGCCGCCGCCGCCTTTGCGCCCACCGTCATCGCGGCACATCCCTCACTCTTCGACCTTGGCAGCTATACCGAACTCGGCCCTGCGATCGACCCGACCGAGCCGATGCGCCTGCCCGACCGCCGCCGCTGGCGCAACCTGCAGGAACGCGAGGATACCCGCTTCCTGGCGGTGCTGCTGCCGCGCATGCTGGCCCGCCCGCCCTGGCCGGACCATGGCAGCCGGGCCGACGGCTTTCGCTACCACGCCACGCCCGGCCCGGCCGCCGCCCGGGTCTGGACCAGCCCGGTCTATGCCATGGCCGCCATCGCCATGCGGGCCTTCGCAATCTATGGCTGGCCGGCCGATATCCGCGGCGCAGTGGTGGACCGCCAGCCGCTGGGCGGCGTGTTGGATGGCCTGCCGACCGAACGCCTCCCCGCCGACCCACCCGGCGCGCCGCCGCGCCCACCGATGGAAGTGGCTCTGACCGATGAGCAGGAGCGACAGGCCGTGGAGGCCGGGCTGATCCCGCTGGTCGGGCTGGAAGGCTTGCCGGAGGCGGTCTTCGCCGCCGCACCCAGCCTGCACCGCCCCCCGCGCATGAATGGTGAGGGCGGCGCCGCCAACCAGCGGCTCTCGGCCCAGTTCAACGCCGTGCTCTGCGTCAGCCGCTTCGCCCATTGCATCAAGCTGATGGGCCGCGACATGGTCGGCTCCTTCAAGACGCCCCAGGAAATCGAGCAGAAGCTGCAATCCTGGCTGCTGAAATTCGCGAGCGCCAGCAGCGGCGCCGCCAATGAGAGCGGCGCCCGCCATCCGCTGCGCAACGCCAAGGTCGAGGTGCGGGAGCTGCCGGGCAAGCCCGGCGTCTTCGGCTGCACCATCCACATGCAACCGCATTATCAGCTGGACGAGGTTGGCGCCGCCTTCCGGCTGGTTACCGATCTCCCGGCGCCGAGGGCCGCCGCATGAGCAGCATTGGTGACGCGTTCCAGACCGGCGACCTTCCCGGCGCCATCGCCGCCGCCACCGCCCAGGTCAGGGCGAATCCGCGCGACCCCGGGCTGCGCTGGCTGCTTTCCGAATTCCTGCTCTTCGCCGGCGAGGTCGAGCGCGCCGACCGTAACCTGGATGCGGTCATCGAGGAGAAGCCCTCCCCGGCCGTGCTGGAATTCCGCCGCCTGCTGCGCGCCGAGGAAATCCGCCGCCAGGTCTTCCGCGAAGGCCGGGTGCCGAAATTCCAGGGCGACGAGGCGACCCCGGCACAGACCGCGGCGATGCGCGCCGTCACCCTGACGCGGCTCGGCGACGCGGTTGGTGCCTCCGCGGCCGCAGCCGAGGCGGAGGAATTGCGTCCCCGTACCCCCGGTGTCGCCACCGCTCCCGATGGCGGCACCCTGGCCTTCGACGACCTGCGCGATGCCGATGATCTTTTCGCGCCGAATATCGAGGTGCTGACCACCGGCGGCGACTATATCTGGGTGCCGGTCGAGCGCCTGGCCAGCCTCGACTTCGAACCGGCGCGCCGGCCGCGCGACCTCTACTGGCGGCGCACCCAGATTGTGCTGAAGGACGGCACCGAGGGCGTGGTGTATGTGCCGGCCATCTATCATTGGTCCGATCCCGCCACCCCGGCGGCGCTGAAGCTGGGGCGCGAGACCGACTGGACCGACCCCGCCGCCGGCCCGGTGCGCGGCCGCGGTCAGCGCCTGCTGCTGGTGGGCGAGGAAGCCTTGCCGCTGGCCGGGGCCGGCAGCTTCAGCTTCCGCTAGGGCCATTTCGCCTATGAGCGATTCCGGCCGCAATGCCACCAGGGTCCGCCTGCCGCTGCTCGACCGGTTGCTGGACAGCGGCCCGGGCGGGGATGACCGCGATATCGGCCCGCAGATGTCGGCCGAGGTATTGCGCCAGGCTGTCCGGCGGGATCTGGAAGCGCTGCTGAACGCAAGGCGCCGCCGCCTGCCGATCCCCTCCGCCTATGCCGAACTGCCGGGCTCGCCCATCGGCTATGGCGTACCGGACCCGACGGCCGGCAGCTTCACGGATGAAGCGCGGCGCGAAGCCATGGCGGCGGAAGTCGAAGCGACGATCCGGCGCTTCGAACCGCGGCTGACCTCGGTGCGGGTCAGTTGTGCGCCGCTGCCCAAGGACCAGCGGGAACTGATAGACCGCACCCTCAAGCTGCGCATCGACGCCGTGCTGCGCAGCGACCCGCTGCCGGAGCAGATCAGCTTCGAAACCATGGTCCGCCCGCTCACCCTCGACGTCGCCGTCCGCGAAGCCTAGCCGAGCCAGCATGTCCGACGCGCTCCTGCCCTACTACAACCGGGAACTCGCGGCGATCCGCAAGGACGCCGCGGAATTCGCCGACGCCTATCCCAAGGTGGCCGGAAGGCTGCGCATTGCCGGCGACACGGTGGACGATCCCTATGTCGGGCGGCTGCTGGAAGGCGTCGCTTTCCTTGCCGGCCGGGTGCAGCACCGGCTGGATGACGAACTGCCGGAGATCAGCGACGCGCTGCTGGAGATGCTCTCGCCGCATCTGCTGGCGCCGGTGCCCTCGATGATCACGCTGCGCCTCACCGGCGCGCCGGAGCTGCGTGTGCCGGTGCGGGTGCCGCGCGGCCTGCCGGTGGAAACCGAGCCAGTACGCGGCGAAAAGGTGCGCTTCCGGACCTGCCATGATGTCACGCTCTGGCCGCTGACATTGGAATCTGCCCGGCTGGCCGGGCTGCCGCTGATCGCGCCGGCCAATCCGCGGGCCAATGGCGCCGTCGCCTGCCTGCGCCTGGTGCTGCGCAGCGCCTTCCCGGACCTGCCCATCGCGGAAATCGGGGTGGACCGGCTGCGGCTGCATCTGCACGGTGTCGGCCACAACGCGGCGCTGCTGCATGAGCTTCTCTGCACCTCCACCCTGTCCATCGCCTGCGCCGATGGATCGGGCGATGCCAGGCCCACCATCCTGCCCCCCACGGCGCTGCGCCCGGCCGGTTTCGAGACGGATGAATCCGCCCTGCCCTGGCCGCGCCGGGCCTTCGCCGGCCACCGGCTGCTGACCGAGTACTTCGCCTTCGCGGAGAAGTTCCTCTACGTCGATCTCGATGGCCTGGATGCCCGCAGCCTGGTGCAGCAGGGCGACCGGCTGGAACTCTTCATCTATCTCTCGCGCAGCATGCCGGAACTGGAGCGCACCATCTCGGCGGAGAATTTCGCCCTCGGCTGCACCCCGGCCATCAACCTCTTCCCGCAGCGCTGCGAACCGATCGCCCTTGACGGCACCCAGGCGGAGTGGCTGGTCGTGCCGGATGCCCGCCGGCCCGCGGCGCTGGAAATCTACAGCATCGAGGAAGTGCGGGAGAGCCGCGCGGATGGCAGCCGCCGCTTCGTGCTGCCCTTCCATCGCCTCGGCCGGGCCGAGGCCGAAGGCGAGATGGCGGACATGCATTTCATCGCTGCCCGCCGCACCGCGATGCCGCCGCTCACCGGCACCCAGACCGCGCTGTTGCTGCATGACGACCGCTTCGACCCGGCCCGCCCGGCCGACGGCGTGCTGACGGTGGAAGCGCTCTGCTGCAACCGTGACCTGCCGGCCATGCTGCCCTTCGGCGGCCAGACCGCCGATCGCAGGCCCCAGCCCGAGCTTTCCATCGCCGCGGGCGGTTCGCCCGTGGCGGCGGCCGAGGCGCTCTCGCCCCCCACCCCCCCGCTGCGGCCGAACCTGCGTGAGCGGAGCGCCTGGAAGCTGGTCTCCCACCTGGCGCTGAACCACCTTTCGGTAACCGGTGGCGAGCAGGGCGCCCTGGCGCTGCGGGAGTTGCTGCGCCTGCACGACCTGCGCGACACGCCGGAGACCCGCGCCGCCCTGGCGGCCCTGCTGGCGGTGGATGCGCGGCCCGGCGTGGCAAGGTTGCCCGGTGGCCGGCCGGGTGCGTTGGTGCGGGGGCTGGACGTCACCCTCACCTTCGATGCCCAGTCCTGGCAGGCTGGCGGCCTCTATCTGCTGGCGGCGACGCTGGAGCGCTTCCTGGCCCTGCAGGTTTCGGTCAACAGCTTCGTCCGCACGGCGGTGGCCTTGCGTGGGCGCCCCGGCCTCGTCACCCGTTTCCCGCCGCGCAGCGGCACGCGGGTGCTGCTGTGAAGCAGACTTTCACGGGGCGCGACCGGAAATGAGTGGCACCTCACCGGCCCGGCTCGCGCCTTCGCCGTTGCAGCGCCTCGCGAAGGAGCCGGCGCGCTTCTCGCTGGACCAGGCGGTGGCGGTCACGGCACCACCGACCGAGACGATCCAGCTCCGCTCGGCCGATGGCATGCCGCCGATCAATGCCCTGGCGCTGCGCTACCGCACCCAGGCCCGGCTCGGCTACCCAGCCGGCGAGGTGGTGGCGGCTCGGCCCGAGCAGCGTGAACTGACACTCGGCAGTTTCGGGTTGATCGGTGCCGGCGGGGTGCTGCCACGCCATCACACGGCGGTGGTCGGCGCGGAACTCCGCCAGCGCTCTCCTGCGCTGCATGCCTTCCTCGACATGCTGAGCAGCCGTTTCGCCGGCCTGTTCGTCATGGCAGGGGCGAAATACCGCCCGACCCGCAACCCGGTGCCGGCAGAACGCGCACTGGCCGCGGTGATCGGCATGGGGACGCCGCACCTGGCTGACCGGCTGGGCCCTGTGCCGCTGAACACCCTGCTCTACCACGCGGGCAACCTCGCCGCCCGTACCCGGCCGGCCGCACGCCTCCAGGCCATGCTGGAGGATGAAACCGGCTGGCCGGTCAGCATCGAGGAGTTCCAGGGTGATTGGCTGCGGCTGCCGCCGGACGAGCAGACCAGGCTGGGCGGCGGGGGCCGTGGCCCGGTCGCGGAAGGGCAGCATGCCGGGTTGGGCCGCACTGCGGTGCTGGGTGCCGAGACCTGGGACACCCAGGGGCGCTTCGTCATCCGGTTCGGGCCGCTTGATCGCGCCGGATTCGAATCGGTCCTGCCTGGTACCCCGCGCCATGCGCGTATCAGCGCCCTGGCGCGCCTGTTCACCGGGCTGGAGACCAGCTTCGTGCTGAACCCGGTCCTTGCCGCCGCGGCAACACCCGACCTGGCACTGGGCAGGGGAGCGAGGTTGGGCTGGTCGAGTTGGCTCGCCTCGCCACGGCCGCGGCAACATGATTCGCAGGAGGCACGATTTCAGGCCTTCTGATGAAGCCCCGGCCGTGGAATCGCGCATAAGGCAAATTTGCCGATCACATTTTCTCGTGATGGCAGTATGGCCGGATTTATTTCGGCCCCCGTCGTCTCCTTTTCGTTGCGGGATGATGCTAGAGTTTACAGACGGAGGTGCAGACCCATGGCAGTTCGTTTCGCTCTCGCGGTTCTAGGCCTGTTCGGCGTGATGATCGCCCCGGCGCTGGCCCAGCGGAACGGCCAGGACGCCGAGGTGAACCGCCTTATCGAGCAGTTGCAGCCGTCCGGGACGCGCGGCATCCGGGTGCCTGGCGCCGCGCCGGCCGAGCCGGCACGAACCGCCACCACCGCACCGGCCGGCGTGCCGGCGGTTTCGATCACCGTGCGCTTCCCTTCGGGCTCCGCCGATCTGACGCCTGAAGCCGAGCGGCAACTCGCCGCCCTGGGTCAGGCCTTGTCGTCTCAGGCCCTGGCATCTTACCGGTTCCGCATCGAAGGCCATACGGACACCGTTGGCTCCGTCGAACTCAATCAGATGCTCTCGGAGCGCCGGGCGGCGGCGGTGCGTGACCACCTCACCCGTCGCTACGGCATTGACCCGGCAAGGCTGGAATCCATCGGCTTCGGCAAGAAGCAGCTGCTGGTCAGCACCCCGGACCAGACTCCCGAACCCCGCAATCGCCGCGTTCAGGTGCTGAATCTCGGCGGCTGAGACGCTGCCCCCTATTCCTGGCCGCCCAGCCCCTGGGGCGCTGCCGCTGAAAGTTGGAGTTTCCGACATGCTTCGTCCCTCTCTGCTCGCCGGGACGGCTTTCCTGGCCGGGCTACTGGCCTCGCCGCTGCCAGTCGCCGCCCAGAGCGATCCGGCCGCGCAGGCGCTGATTGACCAGTTGCGGCCCCGCGTCGGTGGGCAGACCCGCGGCATTCGTGTCCCCGGCGAGGCCCCGGCCCAGGCCTCGCCTGTCGCGCCTGCGCCGCTTTGGAGTTCCGCGCCAGGCCGCCCTGCCTCCGCAACAGCCCGGCCGCCCGTGGCCGCGCCGGCGCAGCAGTCCGCCACCATGGCCCGCCCCGCCAGCCCGGCGCGTGCCACCACGGCGCCGGAGGGTGCCGCGGCAGTCTCCATCACGGTCACCTTTCCATCCGGCTCCGCCAGCCTGACCGCCGAGGCCGAACGCGCGCTGATGCCGCTCGGCCGCGCCCTCAGCTCACCCGAACTCACGCCCTACCGTTTCCGCATCGAAGGTCATACCGATACCGTCGGTGACCCGATGATGAACCAGGCCCTGTCAGAGCGCCGCGCAGCCGCGGTCCGCGACCATCTGATCAAGACCTACTCGGTGAGTCCGGGGCGGCTGGAGGCGGTAGGCTTTGGTGCATCCCAGCTACTGGTGCCGACCCCGGCCCAGATGCCCGAAGCCCGCAACCGGCGTGTCCAGGTCGTGAATATCGGTAGCTGAAGAATCCACGGTGGCGGCCAACCCGGACGATACCGTTCGGCTGTCCCTCCCAACCGCTCCAGCCAGCGCGAGGATGCCAGGACTGGCATCCGGCGCCGGGCCCGGGCGGCGGAAGGGACATCTGCGGGTCCTGTTACTGATATTTGCGGCATCCTCCGCTGCCGGGTTGAGCGCCTGGTGGTGGCGGCAGCCGCTGCCCGCGCCGCCGCTGCACGAGGCCCAACCACCAGCGACCGTCCCAGCACCCAGCGACCATCCGCCGGTGTCGCCAGCTTCGCTGGCAAACCCGGTGCCGCCCTCTCCGCCGGTGGTGGCAGCGCCGCGGGAGGTGCCTTTCCTCCCTTCGCCGCCATTGCTGTCGGAGCCGGAGATCCTCGCGCTGCATCCCAGCCATCCCATGCTCCTGCGGCTGCGCGAGAACCCTGCCATCTTCGTCATTGTCTGGCCCGATCTCGACACCCAGGCTGCCGGCATGAACCGGGTGGCGGCCCTGGTCGAAAAGGACGGCCTGCCGCGTGACCGGGTGGCCAGCGAAGCCGAACTGAACATCGCCTATGCCCGCACCAATGACAGCGCGGCCACTTGGCTTCTCGGCCATGATTACCGCCTGGCGGACCTGGAGCGCTTCTTCGCCCTGGCAGGTCGCGATGGCATCGCGCTCGGCTCGCAGGAACTCTGGCTCCGCGATCAATTGGCCATCATCCGGGGATTGCGTTCAGAGGGCCAGCCGGCAGCCCTCATCACCATCGCGGCACCAGATCCGCGGCAAACGGATTCCATGCGCGCCGCGGTGCTCCACCATGAATTGGGACATGGCCATTACTTCACGGTGCCGGATTTTGCCGCGCATGTGCAGCAGACCTGGCAGGAAAGGCTTAGCGAGGCTGAGCGCCAGGCCTTTCGCGACTTCCTCGGCCGAGAGGGCTATAATGCCGCGGATGAGGAGCTGATGGCCAACGAGACCATGGCCTATCTGCTTTTCACGCCCGATCCGCGCTTCTTCACCGCGCGCCATGTCGGCATGACCGAGGCCGCGGTGGAACGTCTGCGTAGCCTATTCCGCACCGGATCGCCTCGGCGGTAGGAAGGCCGGTCGTGGCATCGCCCTGCCGCCGCCCAGCCTGGGGCTGATGCCGGCCGCGACGTGGCGGCAAGGGAGACCAATCCGGAAGCGCCTTTCGCCGTGCCGCCTTGGTGCGCTCGCTCGGCTACTGGCCATTTGCCTGCGCTATCGCCGCGGCACCGTCTCCACAACCATTGCCCGGGCGCTGATCCTGCCGCCCTGCCCCTGCAGGGTGCGCAAGGCGGCATTCAGCGCTGAGAGGTAGTCGTCCAGCTTCTCCACGACGGGACGCCGCCCCGAGAAGACCGGGCGGTCAGAAGCGAAGACCAGCACCAGGTCTGTGCCGAAGGGTTCATCAACTTCCCAGCCCGGGAAGCCGGCACGCGGGTCGCCCAGGCGCACCTGGGCCCCGGCAGCCTCGGGGCGGGAGGGGACCAGATGCGCCACATCCCCGGACTGCATCACATAGGCGACGTAAAGCTGCGAGGACTGGGGCGGCATATTGACCTCAAGCCGCAGCAACTCACCCTTGGCCAATGGCGTGGTGCCGAGAACGCCGACCCGCGGCGCCGCATCCACCGGGGCCTGCACGGGCCGCAAGGCATCCAGTGCGGCGCAATAGGGGCCGTCGAAGCTCTGCAGGCGCAGTTGGGCTGCGGCGGGATCCACGCCCTGATTGGCCAGGGCTTGCCGCAGCGCAGCCTCCCCGCCACGGCGCAGCACGCCGCTGATGGCCAGGCCCCGATCATTGGCGGTCCAGGTCAGCAGCGCGCATGGCACGGTGGCCACCGCGGCGCTGGCGGCGGCGCGATAGTCCAGCGGGCGCTTGGCCTCCCCCGCCTGGGCGATCCGCTCGCGCTCCGCCCGGTCACGCTCGGCCTGCTGGCG
>JAEWCI010000253.1 GCA_023390705.1 Pseudomonadota bacterium | reverse complement strand
CCCCCCCCCCGCCGCGTGGGGGGGGGCTTCCGCCGCCGCGACCATCTCAGGCCCGATGTGAACCATGCCGCGCCCGCTTCATGCCGCCCGTGCCACGGCGCCCGGCATCAGGGGGCCGGGGCGTTCGGGCTGATGCTGCGCAGATAGGCGATGACATCGGCCCGCTGCTGGGCATTGCTGATGCCGGCGAAGGCCATGCGGGTGCCCGGGGCATAGGTGCTGGGCTTGGCCAGCCAGGCGTTCATGTCCTCATAGGTCCAGGGGCCGGGCTTGCCCTTGAGCGAGGCCGAGTAGTTGAAGCCTGCCACATGCCCATGCGGCGCGCCGATCACGCCGTGCAGGTTCGGGCCGACGCCGCTCCGCCCGCCTTCATTGAAGGTATGGCAGGAAGCGCAGAGCCGCTTGGCCAGGGCCTCGCCATTCTGCACATTGGCATTGGCCAGCAGCGGCGTGATCGGCTCCAGCGCGGCAGGGGCCGCGGCCGGCGCCTGGGTGGCCTGGCTGGCGGCAACCTCGCCGATCTGGATGGCACTTTCGTGCGGCCGCTCCGGGTGGATGATGACGCCGCCGATGACGCCGCTGAGCATAAAGGCGATGCCGGCCGTCAGGACTGCGGCGAACGCCTTGTTGACCTCCATGCTGTCCATGCCGGACCCGATCCCCTGCGCAATACGCCGCGGCTGCGCTGTTTGCGCCGCGCTGCCGGCTCTATTAGAAGCCGGCGGACCATAGTGCCGGCCCCGGCTTCCATCAACCCGCCCTCTGACGGCTGCGGAACCCCGCCTTGAACCCCATCGTCCTGATCCCCGCCCGCATGGGAAGCACCCGCCTGCCGGGCAAGCCGCTGGCCGATATCCATGGCCGGCCGATGATCCTGCATGTGCTGGACCGCGCGCGGGAAGCCGGGGTGGGCCCGGTGGCGGTGGCCGCTGGGGAGAAGGAGATCCTCGCCGCGGTGCGTGCCGCGGGCGGCACCGCCGTGCTGGCCGATGCCGATGTGCCGAGCGGCACGGACCGGGTGAACCTGGCGCTTCAGCAGTTGGACCCCGAAGGCCGGCACGACGTGGTGGTGAACCTGCAGGGCGACGTCCCGACGCTGGACCCCGCCAGCCTGCGCGCCGTGCTGGAACCGCTGGCCGACCCGGCGGTGGACATCGCCACCCTGGTCTGCCCCATCGCCGATGCAGCGGAACTGGCGACCGAAAGCTTCGTCAAATGCGCCTGCGCCTTTCCCCCGGGCGCCCGCACCGCGCCGGCGCTCTATTTCTCCCGTGCCCCGATTCCCTGGGGCGAGGGGCCGCACTGGCACCATATCGGCATCTACGCCTTCCGCCGCGCCGCGCTGGCCCGCTTCGTCGCATTGCCGCCCAGCCCGCTGGAACTGCGGGAGAAGCTGGAGCAATTGCGCGCCCTGGAAGCCGGCATGCGCATCGGCGTGGCGCGCATCGAACACGGCCCCTTCGGCGTGGACACGCCGCACGACCTTGAACGCGCCAGAGCATTTTCAAGTCGGGTGGAATCACCCGGCGACTCGGAAAATGCGGCAGAACAACAAGCCAGAGTGGTTGACGTGAGCGCACGCGAACCGAAACCGCTCTAGGCAGGAACTCGCCCGATGACCCAGACCATTGCCTTCCAGGGATTGCCCGGCGCCTATTCCGACCTGGCCTGCCGCAAGGCGTATCCCGATTGGACCACCCTACCCTGCCCGAGCTTCGAGGCGGCGATAGACGCGGTGACCTCGGGCGAGGCGCAGCTTGCCATGCTGCCCTGCGAGAACAGCCTGGCCGGGCGGGTGCCGGACATCCACCGCCTGCTGCCGGATTCCGGCCTCTTCGTGGTGGGCGAGCATTTCGAGCCGGTGGAACACTGCCTGCTGGCGCCGAAGGGCGCGAGTTTCGCCACGCTGAAGCGGGCGCACAGCCACCCGATGGCGCTGGGGCAGGTGCGCAACATCCTCAGGCGGCTGAAGCTGGAGCCGGTGATCGAGGCCGACACCGCCGGCGCCGCCCATATGATCGCCGAGCGCGGCGGGGTGGAGGATGCCGCCATCGCCAGCGAGCTGGCGGCCGAGATCTACGGGCTGGAGATTCTCCAGCGCAATGTCGAGGACGCAGCGCACAACACCACGCGCTTCTATGTCTGCGCCGGCGCGCCGCGCACCCCGCCGGCGGACACGGCGGACTGCGTCACCACCTTCGTCTTCCGCGTGAGGAACATCCCGGCGGCGCTCTACAAGGCGCTGGGCGGCTTCGCCACCAACCGCGTCAACATGACCAAGCTGGAAAGCTACATGGTGGATGGCGAGTTCACCGCCACCCAATTCCTGGCGGATGTGGACGGCCACCGCGAGGACCCCGACCTGGAACGCGCGCTGGACGAGCTGAAATTCTTCTCGCGCGAGGTACGAGTGCTCGGCACCTATCCCGGCCACCCCTACCGCAAGCTGCACCGGGGATAGCCAGGGCCGGCCCTCGGGCCAGGCCCGACAGCCGCCGCCTCAGCGCCGGAAGCGCTCCGGCTCCACGCCCCCCGGGGCGGCCAGGCCCTGCCGGCGCAGGCAGTCGCGATAGGCGCGCTGCTCAGCCACCCGGCGTTCCTCGTTCAGCCGGGCTTCCAGGCCGTAGTACATGGGGTTCTCCTGCCGGGCCAGGGCCTGCAATGCAGGGGAGCGGCGGGCCTCCTCGCGGCAGGCGCGATGCCCTGGCGTATCCAGTTCCGGCGAAATCGGCGGTGCGTCCGAACGGAACCAGGAACAGCCGCCGAGCAGCAGCAACAGAAGAAGGGCCGCGCGGCTCATTCCCGCGGCGTCCCGTGCGCCAGCCAGTCCTCGATCAGCCTCCGGGCGACGCTGTCGCCGCGCGGCAGGGAAAAGCCGTGGTCGCGCGCGTTGCGCAACTGGTCGCGGTGGAACCAGCGGGCATCGCGCAGCTCATCCGGGTCTATGGTGATCTCCTCGGTCAGCGCCTCGGCATGGAAGCCAAGCATGATGGAGGAGGGGAAGGGCCAGGGCTGGGAGGAATGGTAGTGCACCGCCCCCACCTCCACGCCCACTTCCTCCCTCACCTCGCGCCGCACCGCTTCCTCAAGGCTTTCGCCGGGTTCCACGAAGCCGGCCAGGGTGGAATACATGTTGTTGGCGAAGCGCGGCGCATTGCCCAGCAGGCAGTATTCGCCGCGCACCACCAGCATGATGACGGCCGGGTCGGTGCGCGGGAAATGCTGCGTGCTGCAGGCGGTGCAGACCATGACATGGCCAGCCGAGCGCGGTTCGGAGGGCGCGCCGCAGACGCCGCAGAAGCGGTGCTTCACCCGCCAGTGCATCAGGCCGCGGGCATGTGCCAGCACGCTCGCCTCGCCGGGGGGCAGCAGGCCGGCAACCGCGCGCAGGTCGGTGAAGCTGCCCATGCCTTCCGGCAGCAGCGGCAGCGGGTCCTCGGTGGCGGAGCAATCAACAGCGAAGACCGGGCGCTTCTCCCACAGGCCGAGGAAGGCCCAGGGGCCGCCGGCCATGCGCACCTCGCCGGCCGCGGCGCCGGTGAGCAGCACGGCCTCCGGCTGGCGCTCCTCCACGCCCTTCATCAGGTTGCGGCTGCGCCAGACCGGGGCGAAGAGGCTGTCAGGGCTGGCCAGGGCTGATTCGATGAAGGCAGCGTCGTTCCGCAGCTTGTCGGCGCGGTCGAGCGGGCTGCCGGTATAGGCGTTGGGGCGGCTGGCGGGAATGGAGAGCATGGGGCGGGAACGGTGCCACGCCCCCGCCGCCCCGGCAACGGGGGGCGCCCGTATCGCGCCCGCCGATTTGCGCTCCGGGCCATCGGCCCTTCGCCGATCGGGCGGCCTGCTTCTTGCCGGCCGATTCACGGCTCCGGGCCATCGGCCCTTCGCCGATCGGGCGGTCTGATTCTTGCCGGCCGATTCACGGCTCCGGGCCATCGGCCCTTCGCCGATCGGGCGGCTAGCCCGGCCGCGGCCCAAGCAGGACGACGGCCGCGCCAAGCAGGCAGAGCGCGCTGCCGCCAAGGTCCCAGCGGTCCGGCCGCACGCCTTCCACCAGCCAGAGCCAGCCGAGCGAGGCGGCGATATAGACCCCGCCATAGGCGGCGAAGGCCCGGCCGGCGGCCGGCGTTTCCACCAGCGTCAGCAGCCAGGCGAAGAGCGCGAGCGAGGCCAGGCCCGGCAGCGCCCACCAGGCCGGCCGCCCCAGCCGCAGCCAGGCCCAGAAGGCGAAGCAGCCGCTGATCTCGGCCAGCGCCGCGGCAAGGTAGAGGGCGCCGGTGCGCACCGCAGCCGGCTCAGTAGGTGTCGAAGATGCGGGCGATCTCCGCCGGTTCCTGCGTTACGGTCAGCGCCAGGGCAAGCAGGATGCGCGCCTTCTGCGGCGTCAGGTTGTCGGCCGGCAGGATGCCCGCCTTGCGCAGCCTTGTGGTGTGCGGCACCCGGCCGGAACCGGCGCGGGTGGACTGCATGACGACGACGCCCTGCCTGACCGCCTCCGCCAGCGCCTCGGCCTCCCCCGGCGCGACGAAGCCCGGTGCCAGCCCGGCCGAGACGATGCCGCGCGCCCCGGCGGCGAGGAAGGCGCGGATCGCGGTGCCATCGGCGCCCGCATGGGAATAGGCGATGTCCACCCGCGGCAGCGCCTCCAGCCCGCGCACCTCGAATTCGGTATCCGGCGCCGCCCGGCGCAACGGCCGGCGGTACCAAGCGATCCGGTCGCCATCGGCATGGCCGAGGCAGCCGAAATCCGGCGCCCGGAAGGTCTGCATCCGGCCGGTGGAGGTCTTGGTCACCTCCCGCGCCGCATGGATCTCGTCGTTCAGCAGCACCAGCACGCCGAGGCCGCGCGCTTCCTCGCTGGCGGCGACGCGCACGCCGTTCACCAGGTTCAGCCCGGCATCGGTCGAAAGCGCCGAGCTTGGCCGCTGCGCGCCGATGACCACCACGGGCACCTTCACCTTCAGCGTCAGGGAGAGGAAATAAGCCGTCTCCTCCAGCGTCGCCGTGCCATGGCCGATGACGATGCCGGCGAGGTCCGGCTTCTCCGCCACCAGCCGGTCGCAGAGCAGCAGCAGCGCCTTCCAGTCCGGCCAGGCGATCCGGGTGGAGGGCACGGCGCTGTAGGGGGCGGGAAAGACCTCCGCTACCTGCTGCACTTCCGGGAAGCGTTCCAGCAGGGCGGGGGCTTCCAGCAGATTGCCGGTGGCGCCGTAATCCACCGTGTCCAGCGGCCCGCGGCCGACCGAGGCCATGGTGCCGCCGGTGCCGATGAAGGCGACCTTGCGCCGCGGTCCGGTGGGGAGCATCGGGATCATGCGGCTTCCTTGTCCTTCGCCGGGATGAAGCCGGCGATGCATTCCTCCACCGTCAGCACATCCCCGAATTGCAGATAGAAGGAGACCAGCGCGGCGGCATGCTCCTCATCCGTCATCGCGGCGCAGCCATCGCTGACCATGACGGTGCGGAAATTCAGCATCATGGCATCGCGCGCGCTGCTCTCGCAGCAGGTATTGGTGACGGTGCCGGTGATGAGCACGGTGTCCAGGTGCCGCGCCCGCAGCAGCTCCGGCAGGGCCGAACTGCCCTGGATGAAGGCGCTGTAGCGGTATTTGCGCACCGCCTGGTCCTCCGGCCGCACATCCAGTTCCGGCCAGAGCCGGTGGCCCTCGGTGCCCTCGCTCATCGCCGCGGCGCGCCTGGCCCGGGCGGCGGGGGTGGCCATGTCCTGCATGACGGACCATTCGGTGGCGGAGCGCTCGTCGAAGCTGTTCTGGATCCAGTACACCGCGCCGCCCGCCGCGCGCAGCGCCGCCGCCAGCCGGTTCACCTGCGGCACCACATGCTGCGCCATGGCACAGTAGGCATGCGCGATGTCCTCCCGCATGAAGCCGTTCTGCAGGTCCACCACCACCAGCGCGGTGCGGCGCGGGTCCAGCCGGGCAAAGGGATGCGGCGTGCCGCAACGGGCGACGACGCGGGCGACGACCGAAGGGGGCATGGTGAAGGGGTGCATGCGAAGCCTCCGCAGAGCTTGCCGGGCAGCAAGCCTAGGCAGGCATGCGCGACCTGGGCAATGGCCGAGGCAGCGCAATTAGGCCGCGCTTAACCCGCCCTGCCGCATGCTGGCGCAGCGGGCGGGGAAAACTGCCCAGGCAAATGGCAGGGGTCCGTCCCATGACGAGGAGAGCCATCCATCGGCGCCGCAGCGCATCGCGCTCCCCTTACCCCGGCGCGTCCCGCATCGCTTGTCCCGGCGCGTCCCGCACCATGGTCGTCAGGCGGGAAACGCAGGCCAGGCGCCCGTCGCCGCGGCTGATCTCGATCTGCCAGACCTGGATGCTGCGTCCCAATTGCAGGGGCCGGCACAGCGCGGTGACGGTCTCGCCGGCGCGGACGGCGGCCAGGTGATTGGCGTTCACCTCCACCCCGACCGCCATCTTGCCTTCCGGCGCCGCGAGATAGGCGCAGACCGAACCGATGGTCTCTGAAAGCACCACGCTGGCGCCGCCATGCATCAGGCCGAAGGGCTGCAGATGCCGGGCGGTCACCGGCATCTCGGCCCGCATGAAGTCCTCGCCGATCTCGGTGATGCGGATGCCAAGCAGATCGGGCAGGGTGTTCCTGTGCAGAGCGTTCAGCGACGCAGCATCATTGGCGCGTTGCCAGATCCCCATCCGGTTTCTCCTGCCTCATTCCCGTTCGGCGCCTGTCGCACCATCACATTCGCCCCGAGAATGTCAAATAATGCGAAAATGGCGCAATATTGCGCCGAACTCGCGTATAGGTTGACTTCACAATCGGCGGCGGGTTAGCAGGTGGTCGGGACGGACATCCGGACCTCGGCGGCGAGCCCTCCACGGGGCCCAGCCGGCCAGGCGGCGGTAACGCCGGGGGCGGGTCTGCGGGCTGGGGCAGGATCTACATTGCACGTCATCCTGGACGTATCGCGCCTTCTGTTCTGTGTCCGCCGGGTTTCCCCCTCGGGCATCGACCGGGTGGAAATGGCCTATGTCCGGCGCTGGCTGGCGGAGCCACCGGAAGCCTGCACCTTCGTCGCGCAAAGCCTGCTCGGCCGCTTCGGCACCATGTCGCGGGCCAGCGTGGCCGCGCTGGTGGATACCCTGGGCGAATCCTGGGAACGCGGCCGGGCCGATCCGCCGCGGCTGCTGCTGCTCCGACGCCTGTTGGCACGGGTGCAGGCTGGCCTGCTGGCCGGGCTCGGGCGCCTCTCTCTGCGCGCGCGGCTGGAGTCCAGCGACCGCAGCGTCTTCCTGCTGGTCTCCCACCGGGCGCTGGAATGGCGGGGGCCGATCGCCGCGCTGCGCCGCCGTGGCGCCGCCTTCGTGCCGCTGATCCACGACCTGATCCCCACCACCCATCCCGAATATGCCCGGCCGTCGCAGGTGATGGCGCATCGCAGCCGCATCGCCACCACCGCGGCGCTGGCCGACGGCATCATCGTGAACTCCGCCGCCACGGCGGAAACCCTGCTGCCCTTCCTGCGCGGCCGGAGGCCGGCCCTGCCACCGATCTGCGTCGCGCCGCTCGGCGTGGAACGGCGCCCATCACCCTGCCATACCCTGCCGACCGAGCCCTATTTCGTCGCCCTCGGCACCATAGAGCCACGCAAGAACCACCTTCTCCTGCTCCATCTCTGGCGCGACCTGGCCGCGCGGCTGGGGCCGCGGGCGCCGCGCCTGGTGCTGGTCGGCCGCCGCGGCTGGGAGAACGAGAACATCCTGGACATGCTGGACCGCTGCACCGCGCTGGGCGGGCTGGTGCAGGAACGCGGCGCGGCGCCGGACGCCCAGGTGACGGAACTGCTGGCCGGCGCCCGCGCCCTGCTCTTTCCCAGCTTCACCGAAGGCTATGGCCTGCCGGTGATGGAGGCCCTGGCCCAGGGCGTGCCGGTGCTGGCCAGCGACCTGCCCTCGCTGCGCGAAGTGGCAGGCACCGTTCCGGACTATCTGGACCCGGTGGACGGCATCGGCTGGCGCGATGCCATCCTGGACTATGCCGGGCCGGATTCCGCCCGCCGCGCCGCGCAGCTCGCCCGCCTTGCCGGTTGGCAGCCGCCCGCCTGGGAAGACCATTTCGCCCAGGTGGACGTGCTTCTGGCGCAGCTCGCCGGCGCCATGGCCTCGCGCCGCCTGCCCCGCCCGCTGGCGGACCGGGCGCCGGAACCGGTGCGCCCGTTGCCGGCGGTGACGGCCGATCTGCCCCTTGGATGACGGGCGGCCCGGTTTCCGCATGACCGATCCGCCCCCCCTCGGCCGCGGGCGCGCCAGGGCGCCTGCCCTCCGCCCTTCCACCGCTTCTCGCGCGCGCCGGAATTCCGGGGGCCCGCTGCCCATTGCCATCGTCGGCGCTTCCTGCCGCCTGCCCGGCGCGGCGGATCTCGACGCCTTCTGGTCCCTGCTGGCGGAAGGGCGGGATGCCGTCACCGAAGTGCCGCGGGACCGCTTCACCCAGGCCGCCTTCCTGCATCCGCGCCAGGGCGAGCCGGGCAAGACCTACAGCTTCGCCGCCGGCACCCTGGGCGATGTCAGCGGCTTCGACGCCGCCGCTTTCGGCATCTCCCCGCGCGAGGCGGCGGAGGTGGACCCGCAGCAGCGCCTGCTGCTGGAACTGACCGCCGAGGCGCTGGAGGATGCCGGCTGGCCGATCTCCTCCCTCGCCGGCAGCGAGACGGGGGTCTGGGTCGGCGGCTCGCTGACCGATTACGGCGACCTGCGCCTGACCGACCCGGCCGGCGGCGACCGCTGGTTCATGACCGGCAGCGCGCTGTCCATCCTGGCCAACCGCATCGGCCATGTCTTCGACCTGCGTGGCCCGGCGCAGACGGTGGACACCGCCTGCTCCTCCTCCCTGGTCGCGCTGCACCTGGCCTGCGA
>JAEWCI010000208.1 GCA_023390705.1 Pseudomonadota bacterium | reverse complement strand
GCGCAGCGGCACCGCCTGGCCTGGCTGGTCCGCACCGTCGGCGTGCCGCTGGCTGCGCCGGGCGCGGCTCGGGAGTAGCGCCGCGGGGTTTGCCGCCGCTGTTCGGCCCGTCATGGCGGCCCGGGCCGGGAGGAGCGGCAGGTTGGCAGCAGCGTTGCCTGTCGGGATGCCAGACTGCCTATTCCCGGCCGCGTCGAGGCGCCGGCGCCTCCCGCGGCGGGGCGGCACGGGAGATCGCCAGATACGTCGCGGCGCTCCGGCATCACTGCGGTGGATTGCGGCATTGCGAAGGCGCGGCGCCGGCGGGGACGGGTTTGCAGGCATGCGGTGTGCCGAACCCTTCCGGCGCCCGCCGCGCGATGCCAACATGCGCGCTGAATCGATGGAGGTGGAGCCATATGGCCGGCACGAGGGAAGGCGCCATCGCGCGCGCGTACGGCATCTTCGACCAGGGACGGTATCTGGAGCATCTGCGCCGCCTGGTCGCGGTGCCAACCGAAAGCCAGATGCCCGACCGCCTGCCGGATCTCCGCCGCTACTGCGCCGAGGTGCTGCCCGGCATCGTCCAGGGCATGGGCTTCAACATCCAGGTGCTGGAGAACCCGAAGCAGGGCAGGGGGCCGGTGATGCTGGCCACCCGCATCGAGGACCCCGGCCTGCCGACCGTGCTGATCTACGGCCATGGCGACGTGGTGCGCGGCCTGGCCGGCAAGTGGCGCGACGGGCTGGACCCCTGGGCGGTGACGGTGCGCGGCGACAAATGGTATGGCCGCGGCACGGTGGACAACAAGGGCCAGCACCTCATCGCCATCGAGGCGCTGCGCGCCGTGCTGGCGGAGCGCGGCAGGCTGGGCTTCAACGCCAAGATATTCGTCGAGACCGGCGAGGAAGCCGGCTCCCCCGGCCTGCGCGACATGATGCGGCGCGACCGCGAATTGCTGGCGGCGGATGTCTTCATCGGCCTGGACGGGCCGCGGCAGACCACCTTCATGCCGGAGCTCAAGCTCGGTGCCCGCGGCGGCGTCGCCTTCGACCTGGTGGTGCGGCTGCGCGAGGGCGAGCACCATTCCGGCCATTGGGGCGGCGTGCTGGCCGACCCCGCCTTCATCCTCGGCCACGCCCTGTCCAGCATCGTGACGCGGGACGGCCGCATCCTGGTGGAAGGCTGGACCCCGAAGGCGATCCCGGAATCCGTGAAGCGTGCCTGCAACGAGCTGGTCTTCGAGGACATTCCCGGACTGCCGGAAGCCGATCCGGGCTGGGGAGAGCCGGGGCTGACCAAGGCGGAGAAGATCTTCGCCTGGACCAGCGTCATCGTCCTGGCCGCCATCGCCGGCCACCCGGACGCGCCGACCAATGCCGTGCAGTCCGAGGCCCGCGCCCGGCTGCAGGTGCGCCACACCGTGGACGTGGCGGGGGAGGACATCATCCCGCTGCTGCGCCGTCACCTCGACGCCAAGGGTTTCCCGATGGTGCAGGTGGTGCCGGTGATGGAGCGCGACATGTTCAGCGCCTCCCGCACCGACCCGGACGACCCCTGGGTGGGCATGGTGGCCGGCTCCATGGCGCGGACCGCCAACCGGGCACCCAACATCGTGCCGAATTCCTCGGGCTCCAACCCCTCCAACATCTTCATGGAGGAGCTGGGCACGCCGGTGATCTGGGTGCCGAATTCCTATGCCGGCTGCAACCAGCACGGGCCGGACGAACACGCCCTGGCGCCGCTGCTGCGCGAAGGGCTGGGGCTGATGGCCGGCATCTGGTGGGATATCGGCGCCCAGGGATTCCCACGCGGCCATCGGGCCTGATTGCGCTGGAAGCCAGTACTGCCGGCGGCGCGGCGCGCAAGGCGCCGCCGGAACCGACAAGGCCGGACAAGGCCGGGAACAAGGGAGAGAGACCTATCATGGCCACCCATCAGACGCGCCGGCATGTCCTGCGGGGCGCGGCCGGAATCGGCGCCACGCTGGCCGCGCCACGCCTGGCCGGCGCGCAGGCCCGCTTCCCCGACCGCCCCGTCGAGGTGGTGACGCATGCCGGTGTCGGCGGCGGCACCGACCTGACCGCGCGCATGATGATGGTCGGGGCCGCGGCCGAATTCGGCGTGGAGTTCACCGTGGTGAACCGCACCGCCGGCAGCGGCGCCCAGGCGCTGCAATATCTCGCGTCGAAGCCGGCGGACGGCCACACCATCATCCTGGTGACGCAGACCCATCTGCTCACCATGCTGCGCAACCGCAGCCTGCCGCAGTTCGGTGACCTCATCCCGGTGGCGCGGGCCACCGAGGACCCGCAACTGGTGCTGGTGCGGCGCGACAGCCCCTTCCGCACGCCGGCCGATCTGGTGGCGGCCGGCAAGGCGCGCTCGCTCCGCTTCGGCGGCACCCATGTGGGCGGCGTGGACCATGTGGCGATCTTCGCCTTCGGCCGCGCGGCCGGGATCATGCAGCCGACGCTGGTTCCCTTCCGCGGCGGCGGCGAGATCGTCATCAACCTGGTCGGCGGCAATATCGACACCGCCGTGGTGAACCCGGCGGAGGCCGAGGCGCAACTCCGTGCCGGCGAACTGCGCCCGCTGATGGCCCTTTCGGAAAAGCGTCTCTCCGCCTTCCCGGACCTGCCGACCGGGAAGGAACTGGGCATCAACAC
>JAEWCI010000123.1 GCA_023390705.1 Pseudomonadota bacterium | reverse complement strand
GGGTTCATCGTGATGTGCGTCGCCGCCACCTCGACATGCACCGCGAAGGCGGTGGAATCCCCGCCCAACCCCTGCGGACCGATGCCGAGGCTGTTCACCGCCTCGCTCAGCGCCGCTTCCAGCCTCGCGCCTTCCGCGTCTGTGCAGGTGCTGCCGAGCGGGCGCGTCGCGGCGAGCTTCGCCAGGTGCCTGCAGAGGTCGGAAGTTCCACCAACGCCCACCCCCATGATGATCGGCGGGCAGACCTTGCCGCCGGCCTTCATCGCCGCATCCACCACGAAGCGCTTCACGCCGGCGATGCCGGCGGCCGGGATCAGCATCTGCAGGAAGCTGCCATTCTCGCTGCCGCTGCCCTTCGGGATCATCTCCAGCCGCAATTCGCGGTCGCGGTCGGTGAAGTCGATATTGATGACCGGCACCCTCTCGCCGCAGGAGGTGTGCTCGTTTTTCCGGGTGATGGGATGCACGACGGAGGAGCGCAGCGGATGTTCCCGCGTCGCCCGGGCCGTGCCGCGGGCGATGGCTTCCTTCAGCGCCCAGCCGTCCAGCGCCACGTTGCGGCCGATAAGGACATTGAAGATCGGGATGCCCGTGTCCTGGCAGAGCAGATTGTCCATCCGCTCGGCCACGCCGATATTCTCGATCATGGTGGCCAGGATGGTCCTGGCCGTGCCGTCGGTTTCCGTGGCGTCCAGCCGGGCGAAGCCGGCCTTGATGTCGTCCGGCAGGATCTTGCAGGCGCGGATGTAGAGCAGCTTGGCCGCTTCCTCCACCGCTTCCGGTTCCACCCGCAAGGGCTCGGCATTCGGCTTCGAGACGAAGGTCATGGGCCGTTTCTCCCTACACCACCAATGAAATGCCAGAGACGAGCAGCAGCACCAGCAGCAACAGGCGGAAGCGCTCCGCCGTGGCGGCATTGTACATCTTCACGCCCAGGACGCCGCCGGCCAGCAGCACAGGCAGCAGCCAGAGCAGCAATTCCCCGCTGCGGCTGTTGAACAGGCCGGCCATGGCGGCGCCGATGATGCCCAGTGTCTGCATCAGCAGGATGAAGGGCTGGTAGATGCCGCGCGCCACGTCCTTGCGCCAGCCGCGCAGGTCGCACCAGATGCTCGGCAGGGCGCCTGAAAAGCCGCCGACTCCGCCCATGACCCCGCCGATGAAGCCCACCAGCCCGTCCGCGCCGCGGCCGCCGCGGGTCACGGCCGGTGGCGCCAGGCGCAGCGCGATACGCGCCAGCATGTAGCCGCCGTAGCAGATCAGGAGCACCCCCACGGCGAAGCCCAGGGCCTTCGGGTCCAGATGCGCCAGGGCCCAGGTGCCCAGCGGCACGCCCAGCACGCCGCCGACCAGGAAAGGCTTCACCGCCCGCCACTGCACCGCCCCGCGCAGCGAAAGCAGCGTGCCGACCTGCATCAGCAGGCTGGCCACCAGCACCACCGGCGCCGCCTCCGTCGGCGGGATCAGGTGGTACCAGAAGGCCGAAGCCACCAGGGCGAAGGCGAAGCCAGCCAGCCCGGCGGCGAGGGCCGCGACGAAGCCGCCGAACAGGAACCAGGGCAGGTCCGCCGGCACGGCGCTAGATCACCGCCAGCAGGAAAAGCAGCCCGACCACCAGGGAAACCCCGGCCGAGGCCGCGACCAGGTCCTTCTGCCGGCGCCGCCAGCCGAGGAATTCCAGCGCCAGCACGCGCAGCCCGCCGGCGAGATGCGCCGCCAGCAGCAGCACCAGCACGACCTCCGCCGCCTTGGTCAGCGGGTTCGCGGTCCAGGCCAGGAAGCCCTCCAGCGCCGCCTCGCCCCGCAGCGCGCTGCCCAGGGCCCAGAAATGCACCGGCAGGAAGATCGCCAGCAGCAGGCCGGAGATGCGGTGCACCATGAAGGCCAGCCAGGTCGGGTGCGAACGCCCGCGCATGTCCCTCATGCGTAGAGCCCCCAGGCGGCGCGGATGCCGAAGGCGGCGGTCAGCAGCCCGATGCCGAGCCACAGCAGGTCCACGCCGCGGCCGCGCCAGCCCAGCGTCTCCCCGGCGATGTTGCGCAGCCCGATCGCCGCGTGCAGCCCGGCCGCCAGGGCGAAGACGCCGTAGAAGGCCAGCCAGCCCTCATGCCCGTGCAGCCGGCCGAGAATTGCCGTCGCGGAAAGACCGCCGCGCACCGCCAGGATGATGCCGACGAGATGCACCGTGACGGCGAGCGCCAGCACCATGGCGGTGACGCGCTGGACGATCCAGAGATGGGTCTGCGACCGCACGCTCATCGCAGCCTTCCCAGCAGCGTGTCCCAGAACACCGTGCGCTTCAGCCCGGCGATGGCGGCGGAGGGATCAAGCGCCTTCGGGCAGCGTTCCGTGCAGCTTTGCGTGGAATGGCAGGAATGGCAGCCGGCATCGCCCGCCACCGCCTGCAGCCTTTCCTTGCGGCCGCCGTCGCGCACGTCGTTCACCAGCGTCCAGGCGCGGTTCAGCGCGGCCGGGCCGAGATAGTCCGGGTTCCAGGCCACCACGTCGCAACTGGCGTAGCAGACGCCGCAGCCGATGCACTCGATGCCGGCATCGGCTTCCTGCCGCTGCTTCGAACCGGGCGGGACGACGTGGAATTCCTCCGGTATCGCGCCGTCCGGCGCGTCCTTCGGCTGGAAGCGGCCGCGCGCCTTCGTCCATTTCTCGAAGAAGGGCGTCATGTCGGTGGCGAGGTCGCGGATCACCGGCAGGTTGTCCAGCGGCCGCAGCTCCAGCCGGCCGTCATCGCCGACCACGCGGCTGACATGGGTGCGGCAGGTCCAGCGGGCGCGGCCGTTCACCACCATGGCGCAGGAACCGCACATGCCGACGCGGCAGGCGAAGCGGTAGGCGAGGCTCGGTTCGATCTCGCGCTGGATATGCGTCACCACGTCCAGCACGGTCTGGTTGTCCCGGGCCGGGACGCGGAATTCGGCGAAGCCCCCACCCCCCGCGTCACCACGCCATACGCTGACCCGCAATTCGGCCATCCCGTTCCCTCCTGGACTTCGGCAGTCTAGCCGCTACAGGTCAGGGCACCAGGGGGCGGAGGAGACGAGGATGCCAGTATCCATGCGCGGGGCGGATGCCCTGGTGGCGGCGCTGCGCCATGCGGGCGTGACGAAGCTCTTCACCCTCTCCGGCAACCACATCATGCCGGTCTTCGACGCCCTTTTCGGCAGCGGGATCGAGCTGATCCATGTCCGCCAGGAAGCCGCCGCGGTGCACATGGCCGATGCCTGGGCGCGGCTGACCGGGGAGCCGGGCGTCGCGCTGGTCACCGGCGGGCAGGGCCATGCCAATGCCGTCGCCGCCCTCTGCACCGCGCAGGCGGGCGAGGTGCCGGTGGTGCTGCTGTCCGGCCATGCGCCGCTGGGCGAACTCGGCCTCGGTGCCTTCCAGGAACTGCGCCAGGCGGAGATGGCCGCGCCGCTCTGCAAGGCGAGCTTCACCGCGCAATCGGCGGCGGGCCTGGCGGAGGACCTGGCCCGGGCCATCCGCATCGCGCGGTCCGGCCGGCCCGGCCCGGTGCATCTCAGCCTGCCGACCGATGTGCTGGAGGCGCGGGTCGCCACCCCGGACGTGCCGCCGCATGCTGGATTCCAGCCGGTGCCGGTACCCCTGGCGCCCGAGACCGCCGCTGCCGCCCGCGCCCTGCTGGACGGGGCGAGGCGCCCGCTGGTGATCGCTCCGCCCTCGCTCTGCACCCCCGCGGGCAGGCGCCGGCTGGCGGCGCTGCAGCAGGAGCTGGGCGTGCCGGTGGTGGCCATGGAAAGCCCACGCGGCATCAACGACCCCTCGCTGGGCGCCTTCGCCGAGGTGCTGGCCCGGGCCGACAGGCTGCTGCTGCTGGGCAAGCCGCTGGACTTCACCCTCCGCTTCGGCCGGGCCCCGGCCGTGGCGGCCGATGCTCGCTGGATCGTGTTCGAGCCCGAGGCGGCGTTGCTGGAGCGCGCGATGCTGGGCCTGGGCGGGCTGCTGGCGCTGGGCGCCTTGGCCGACCCGATCTCGGCCGCCGAGGCGCTCTGCCTTGCCCCCGGGCAGGCCGATGCCCATGCCGCCTGGTGTGCCGAGGTGGCTTCCGCCATCGCCTATCGCCCCGCCGCCTGGGATGCGCCGCCGGCCGAGGGCGCGCCGATCGGTCCCATCCAACTCTGCCGCGCCATCCAGCCCTTCCTGGCGGCGCAGGAGGATACCGTGCTGGTCAGCGATGGCGGCGAGATCGGCCAGTGGGCCCAGTCCCTGCTCAGCGCGCCGGTGCGCATCATCAACGGTGTCGCCGGGGCGATCGGGCCTTCCATTCCCTTCGCCATGGCGGCGCGGGCGGCACGGCCGGAGGCGCGGGTTCTGGCGCTGCTGGGCGACGGCACCTGCGGCTTCCACATGGCGGAGTTCGATACGGCGGTACGCCACGACCTGCCCTTCGTCGCCGTCATCGGCAACGATGCCCGCTGGAATGCCGAACACCAGATCCAACTCCGCGAATACGGCAAGGAACGGGCGCATGGCTGCTCCCTGGCCCCGGCCACGCGCTACGACCTGGTGGCGGCGGCGCTCGGCGGCCATGGCGAATTCGTGACCCAGGCCGGAGAGCTTGCCCCGGCCCTGGAACGCGCCTTCGCGAGCGGCAGGCCGTCCTGCGTGAACGTGCTGATCGAAGGCCGTGCGGCGCCGGTGGTGAAGCGCGCCGGCTGAAGCAGGCCGGGGGCACCCGGCCGTTCCGCTTGCGCGCCGCGGCTGAAAGGCCAGGGCTTCAGGCAACCTCGGGGCGCCGTGAACGTTAGGGGAACACGCGACCCCACCGGGCCGCGCCCATTGCCGGGCCGCGCCCATTGCAAGGGACCCGAACATGGCCGCGAAGCGCCACAGCCCGCAGGACGAGAACCCCAAGACCCAGGCGGAGCCCGGCTCCAACACCATCAAGGACCCGGATGACTGGACCACCGGCGAGGAGCGGATGACCGGCGCCCAGGCCAGCTATCTCAAGACGCTGAGCGAGGAGGCCGGCGAGGAATTCGACCCGAGGCTGACCAAGGCGGAGGCATCTCGCCGGATCGACGAGTTGCAGGCGAAGACCGGCCGCGGCCGTTCGTAGGCCCCTTGGCGGCGGGGCGGAGGCGTGTAGGCTGGCGGCAACCAAGCCGGAGGAAATGCCATGGCCAGCCTTGCCGAACCCGTGATCGAGGTCGCGCCCTTCGCCACGCCGCTCGGCGCGGAGATCCGCGGCGTCGATCTCTCCCGTCTCGACGATGCGGGCTTCGCCGTCATCAAGAAGGCATGGCTGGACCACAAGGTGCTGCGCCTGCGCGGGCAGCGGATCGATGACGACGCGCTGGCCGCCTTCAGCCGCCGCTTCGGCACGCTGGAGATGGCGCCGCGGACCCGCACCGGCCAGCCGCATGAGCCGACCCGGCCGGAGGTGACCGTCATCTCCAACATCGTGGTGGATGGCAAGGCGATCGGCGGCCTCGGCGCCGG
The DNA here is from genome assembly GCA_023390705.1 of Pseudomonadota bacterium. Lineage (GTDB taxonomy): Bacteria > Pseudomonadota > Alphaproteobacteria > Acetobacterales > Acetobacteraceae > JAEWCI01. The sequence continues at coordinate 1,535 of JAEWCI010000123.1, read as the reverse complement.
GGAGGCCGAGTGGCACACCGACATGTCCTATATCGACGTGCCGCCCGATGCCTCCGTTCTCTACGGCATTGAGGTGCCGGAAGGCCATGGCGACACCTGGTTCTGCGACATGGAAGCGGCGCTGGAAGCTCTGCCCGCCGCGCTGCGCACGCGCCTTGCCGGGCTTTCCTGCAAGCACGACTCCACCCGCAACAGCGCGGGCGAACTGCGCGCCGGCTTCAAGGAAAGCTACTCGCCGGAGGAGCAGCCGGGCGCGGTGCATCCGCTGGTCCGCACCCATCCCGAAACCGGGCGGAAGTCGCTTTTCCTGGGCCGCCGGCGCAACGCCCATATCATGGGCCTGCCCCATGAGGAGAGCCAGCGCCTGCTGGACGAGCTCTGGGCCCATGCGGTGAAGCCGGAATTCACCTGGGTGCAGAAATGGCGCCAGGGCGACGTGCTGATCTGGGACAACCGCTGCGTCATGCACCGGCGCGACCCCTTCGATTCCAGCCTGCGCCGCCTGATGCACCGGACGCAGATCCAGGGCACCCGGCCCTTCTGAGGCACGCCATGCGAACCACCCGTCGCGCCGCGCTCGGCCTTGTGCCGGCGCTGGCCGGTCTCGTCGCGCGCCCTGCCGCCGCCCAGGCCGACTACCCCAACCGCCCGGTCCGCCTGGTGGTGCCCTTCGTCGCTGGCGGCAGCGTGGACCTGCTGAGCCGTGCTGTCGCCCAGGTCCTGGGGCGGGAGCTGGGCCAGAGCATCGTGGTGGAGAACCGCCCCGGCGGCACCACGGTGATCGGCACCACCCAGGTCGCCCGCGCGGCGCCGGACGGCTACACCCTACTGGCCGGCGGCGACAGCGTGGAGCTGAACCGCTACCTGATGCCCTCGCTGCCCTATGACCCGGAACGGGACCTCGCGCCCGTCCTGCAGCTTGCCGACGTGCCCTATGTGCTGCTCGTCAACAACGGGTTGCCGGTGCATTCCCTGCGGGAACTGATCGCCCATGCCAAGGCGAGGCCGGGGGAGCTGACCTATGCCTCCTTCGGCATGGGCGGCGCCGGACATCTCAGTGGCGAGTTGCTGACCCGCATGGCGGGCATCGAGATGCTGCACGTGCCCTATGCCGGCAATCCCCCGGCACTGATCGACGTGGTGGCCGGCCGCGTGGCGATGATGTTCTGCACCATCCCGGTGGCGCAGTCGGAATTGCAGTCGGGTCGGGTGCGGCCCATCGCGATGTCCTCGGCGCAGCGGGTGAAGGCCCTGCCGGAGGTGCCGACCCTGGCCGAGGCCGGGCTGCCGGGATACGAATCCGTCAGCTCCATGGTGCTCTATGCGCCGCGCGCGACGCCCCCGGCCATCATCGGGCGGCTGAACGCGGCGACGCGCAAGGTGATGGCCGACCCCGACTTCGTCAGGCTGGTGGAAGGGCAGGGCTTCGTTCTGGCCCCGCCGCGCAGCCCGGAGGAAACGGCGGCGCGCATCCGCACCCATTCGGCGAAATGGGCCGAGGTGATCCGCGCCGCCGGTATCCGGCTGTAGGAGGC
>JAEWCI010000061.1 GCA_023390705.1 Pseudomonadota bacterium | reverse complement strand
CGGGGCGCACCCAACCCCGGCGCCCCCGACGATGGCCGCCATGGCCCAGGCCGCCGGCCGGGCGGCGGCTTCCACCACTGCCTCCGGCCCCGCCGCGGTTTCGATGCCGGTGCCGGCGAGCGCCTGCTTCAGCGTCGGCCAGGCGGCGGGGTCGGCAACAACCGCCAGCCTGGCGCCGAAGCGTCGGGCCTGCTCGGCCAGCCGCGCGGCATCCCGGCCGGCGACCAGCGCCTCCACCTCGAACTCGCCGGGCGGCGCGGCTTCCAGCAGCGCCAGGGTGCTGGTTCCGATCGAGCCGGTGCTGCCCAGCACGGTGATGCGGCGCGGTGCCGATTCCGGCCTCATCGCCACAGTGGCACCCCGGCGCCGAGCATGAGGGAGATCAAGGCGGCCGCAGGGGCCGCCGTCAGCATGCCGTCCAGCCGGTCGAGCAGCCCGCCATGGCCGGGTATCAGGGAGGAACTGTCCTTCACGTCGAAGCGCCGCTTCATCCAGCTTTCGAAAAGGTCACCGGCCTGGGACACCAGACCGAGCAGCCCCGCCAGCCCGGCCGCACGGGCCAGCACGGCCGCCGAGGGCGCCATTCCCGAAAAATAGGCCGCCAGCGCGCCCACCGCCATCGCGAAGAACAGCCCACCCGCCGCGCCCGACCAGGTCTTGTTGGGCGAGACCCGTGGCGCCAGCTTCGGCCCGCCGAAATGCCTTCCGGCCAGATAGGCGCCGATGTCGCTGGCCCAGACCACCAGGAAGAGGAAGACCACATTGCTGAGGCCGGCGGCGTTGTCCGCCCGGAGATGGATCAGCGAGATGCCCGCCAGGCCGATCTGCGCCACCCCGAGCGCCAGCCAGGCCGGAGAGACGGCACGGCGGAAGGGCGTGGGCTGGCCCAGCGCCCAGGCCAGGACGGTACCCGACGCCAGCACTCCAAGGGCAAGTAATACCGCGCCCTGCACCGCGAAGGCGCCGGCCACCAGCACCGTAAGCGGCACCGCGACGCCCGGCAGGCGGCGGGTGGAATAGCCGCAGAGCCGCACCCATTCCCAGGCCAGCACGGCAACCGCGGCTGCCATCAGGGCGGTCCAGGCCTCCGCCCCCAGCCAGACACAGGCAATGGCCGCGGGCCCCAGCAGGGCAGCGGAAAGGGCACGCTTGCGCAGGTCCCGCCATCGCTGCCCGGCGGGGGTGGTGGCCAGGGTGCTCAACTGATGGGCAACCTAGGCGACGCGGGCGCCGTAGCGGCGCTCCCGCCGCCCGAAGGCCGCTACCGCCGCGGCGAAGTCGGCCGCGCCGAAATCCGGCCAGAGCACGTCGAGGAAGAGGAACTCGGCATAGGCCGCCTGCCAGAGCAGGAAATTCGAAAGCCGCTGCTCGCCCGAGGTACGGATGATGAGATCCGGGTCCGGCTGGCCGGCAGTGAACAGGCGGCGGGCGAAGCCGGCCTCGTCCAGCGTCGCGGGGTCCAGCCTGCCCGCGCGCGCCTCCTCGGCCAGGGCGCGGGCGGCGGCCGCGATCTCCGCCCGGCCGCCATAGGACAGCGCGACGGTGAGGTTCAGGCGGGTGGTGCCCGCGGTCAGCGCCTCGGCCTGGTCGATGGCGCGGGTCAGCTCCGGCCCGAAGCGGGTCCGTTCCCCGATCACCCGCAGCCGCACCCCCTCCTTCGCCAGGGTGGCGACCTCGGAGCGCAGATAGATCCGGAGCAGCGCGGTCAATTCCTGCACCTCGGTGGCAGGGCGCAGCCAGTTCTCGGAGGAGAAGGCGAAAAGGGTGAGCCATTCCACCCCCTCCTGCACCGCCGCCTCGATCGTCCGGCGGACGGCCTCGGCCCCGGCCTTGTGGCCCAGCGCCACCGGCAGGCCCCGGCGTTCCGCCCAGCGGCGGTTGCCATCCATGATGATGGCCACATGTCGCGGCACCGGTGGCCGAACGGCCGCAACGGCATCCTGCGTCGCGGTTCTGGAGGCGGCGCTCATACGGCTTCCCTGCCAGGCATCAGACCTGCCTGATGTCCTTTTCCTTGTCGGCCAGGGTGCTGTCCACCAGCTTGATGTACTGGTCCGTCAGCTTCTGCACCTCATCGGCCCAATGCTTGGCCTCATCCTGGCTGATGGGCGCCTTCTTGTCCTTTTCCTGGGTCTTCACCTGCTCCATGCCGTCGCGCCGCACGCCGCGGATCGCCACCCGGGCGCCCTCCGCGTATTTGTGCGCGGCCTTCACCAGCTCGTTCCGGCGCTCGGCGGTCAGCGGCGGCAAGGGCACGCGGATGCTCTGGCCCTCGGTCTGCGGATTGAGGTTCAGCCCGGAATCGCGGATGCCGATCTCCACTGCCTTGACCACTGCCTTGTCCCAGACCTGCACCGTCAGCAGGCCAGGGCCGGAAACCTGGACATTGGCCACCTGGGAGAGCGGTACCTCGCCGCCATAGGCCTCGACGCGCACCGGCTCAAGCAGCGCCGGGCTCGGGCGGCTGGTGCGCAACCCGGCGAACTCCCTGCGCAGCAGTTCGATGGCGCCGTCCATGCGGCGGGTGAGATCCTGTTTGAGGCTTTTGAGATCAGCGGCCATGGTGCTGGCTTTCCCCGTCCCGTGCTTGTCCGCTCACTGGTCGACTACCGTGGTGAACCGCCCCTCGCCTCGCATCACCGCGGTGAAGGCGCTGGGCTCATGGATGTTGAAGACGATGATCGGCAGCTTGTTCTCACGCGCCAGGCTAATCGCTGCCGCGTCCATCACGGCAAGGTCGCGCGACAGCATGTCCAGGTAGGTCAGCCGTTCGTAGCGCTCGGCCCTGGGGTTCTTGCGCGGGTCGGCGGAATAGACGCCGTCAACCTGGGTGCCCTTGAGTAGCGCGTCGCAGCCCATCTCGGCGGCGCGCAGCGCGGCGGCGGTATCGGTCGTGAAGAAGGGGTTGCCCGTCCCGGCGGCGAAGATCACCACCCTTCCCTTCTCCATATGGCGGATCGCCCGGCGGCGGATATAGGGCTCGCAGACCGAGGCCATCGGGATGGCGCTCTGCACCCGGGTGCTCACGCCGGCCTGCTCCAGCGCCGATTGCATGCCCAAGGCGTTCATCACAGTGGCCAGCATGCCCATGTAGTCGGCCTGGGCGCGGTCCATGCCGGAGGCGGCACCGGAGATGCCACGGAAGATGTTGCCCCCGCCGATCACCAGGCAGACCTGGACGCCAAGGGCGACCACGCCCTTCACGTCCTGGGCGATGGCGCGGAGCGTGGCGGTGTCCAGCCCGTAGTCGTGGCTGCCCATCAGCGCCTCACCGGAGAGTTTCAGCAGGACGCGCTTGTAGCGAGGCGATTCGGTCATGGGGCTCCAGTGGCCGGGGGACGGGGCGGCGGAAGATAGGCGCCTGCCCTGGCCCGCCGCAAGGCGGCTGCGGCGGAGAACCGCCACCTGCCGGGCACAGTCGCGGGAATTCGCCATTGGCGCCAGTCCCGTAACGTGAGGTTGATGTTTTCCTGGCGTTATTAACGCCAAGACGCGAAACGGCCCGGAGCGGACAGGCTCCGGGCCGCGGCGCGGTCGTCGCCCCCCCGCCAGGGGGGGCGCCCGTGGGGTCAGTGGATTGTCAGGCCCGCCAGG
>JAEWCI010000057.1 GCA_023390705.1 Pseudomonadota bacterium | reverse complement strand
GCCGTTCCCGGTCATCGGCATGGTCGCCGCCTGCTGCAGGCTGAGCACATGCAGCCGCCGCCCGCCTGGCCGGGTGGCCAGCACCGCCGCCAGCACCTTCTCGCGTGCCATCACATAGGCCAGCATTCCCTGGGCGGCGCAGCGCAGCAGTGCCGCGCGCAGTGCTGCCTTCTCCACCGCGTCGGACAGGGGCCGCAGCAGGCCGGCGGCGGCCGCGGTCGCCTGCCCGGCTTCCCCGACCAGGGGCGGATGCGGATTGCGGATGAAGATCACGCCCGGATCATGGGCGGCCCAGGCCCGGCCGAGGTCATCGGTCGCGGTGGCAGCTGCCGCATGCTGCCGCCGCCGGGTCACGCCCGGCGCCAGGAACGGGCGCAGTTCCGCCGGGAAGGCGGCGGTGGCGACGGGGCCGCAGAGGATGGTGTCGCATCGCGCGGCGGCCTCGGCGAAATCCACTCGTCCCTTGCCCTGCCAGGATACCAGTTCCTCGAAGCCGAAGCACCGGCCGGGCTCGATCCAGTCCAGCCCGGCGCCCTCCGCGCCAGGCGCCGGACCAGCGGTGGCAATCTCACCGGGCACCACGACGCTTACCCCCAGCTTCCCTTCCGGCCACCACGCATAGCCCCAATCCGGTAAGAACAGGTTGCGGAATGTCCGGTGCGGGGGCGCGGCGGGGCGACCTGCGGCGTGACGGGCGCCCGCAGGCCGAGGGCACCGCCCTGGATGTCTGGCAGCAGGCGCGGTCCAGGCTGGACTGGCCTGCCCTGGAGGATCTTCAACCCGGGTGGAAGCACCCGGCGACTCGGAAGATGCGAAGAATCAATAAGTTGAATCCGCCTTGTCGTGCGTGGACGCGGTGGGACCGATCTGGCCCTGGAGGGGCGGGATCGGCTGTAGTGCCCCCTGACGGCGGGCCAGTCTTCTGTTACAATTCCGGTCCATCCTGCCCGTCGCGGTAGCCAGCATGAAGACCAGCCTCACCCACCCCCTGCTGATCGCCTCGGTAAGCCCCGGCGAGGGGCTGGGACGCATCGGCATCACCTTCTGCCCCGGCAAGAAGGACGCCAATGCGATGACCGGCGCTTGGGACCGCGATCTGGCACTGGACGTCCAGGCCATCCGTGACTGGGGCGCCTCCCTGGTGCTGACCCTGGTGGAGCCGCATGAGCTGGAGATGCTGGGTGTGCCGGACCTGGGCGAGGCGGTGCGCAGGACCGGCATGGAATGGCTCCATCTGCCGATCCGCGACGTATCCGTTCCCGATGCCGGTTTCGAGGCCGCCTGGACCACCGCCGGCGCCAGCCTTCGTGCCCGGTTGCGCGCCGGCGACTCGGTGGTGGTGCATTGCCGTGGCGGGTTGGGCCGCGCCGGGATGATCGCGGCCCGACTGCTGGCTGAGCTTGGCATGGCGCCGCCCGAGGCCATCCGGCTGGTGCGGCGGGAGCGCGAGGGCGCCATCGAAACCCGCGCGCAGGAAGCGCATGTGCTGGCCTGCCCCGCCATCCCGGCTGTCGCGAGCATGGCGGAGGACCGTGCGGTGGGCGCGCTGCTTGGGCTGGCGGTGGGCGATGCGGTCGGCACCACGCTGGAATTCACCCGCCGGGACAGCCAGCCGCCGCTGACCGACATGGTGGGTGGCGGCCCCTTCGGCCTTGAACCCGGGCAATGGACCGATGACACCGCCATGGCGCTAGCCCTGGCCGACAGCCTGCTGCAGCGCGGCGGGCTGGAGGAACAGGACCTGCTGGCGCGCTTCGTCGCCTGGCATGAGAAGGGCGAGTATTCCTGCACCGGCACCTGCTTCGACATCGGCATCGCCACCCGCCAGGCGCTCGCCCGCTGGCGGCGGACCGGTGCCAACCATTGCGGCGCCACCGCGCCGGATACCGCCGGCAACGGCTCGCTCATGCGGCTGGCACCGGTGGCCTTGCGCTTCCACCGCGACCTCGTCCTGCTGCGCGACGCCGCGGAGCGCCAGAGCCGCACCACCCATGCGGCGTCCAAAGCGGTTGATGCCTGCATCGCCTTCGCCGAATTGCTGGCCTTGGCGATCGGCGGCGCCTCGCGGGAGGAATTGCTGCGCCCGCATCCCGGCCCCTGGGCGGGGGCGATCGGGGAGATCATGGCCGGGGGCTGGCGCGGCAAGACACGGCAGCAGATCGGCTCCTCCGGCTATGTCGCGCATTCGCTGGAAGCGACGCTGTGGTGCCTGGACCAGACCCGGGACTTCCGCGGGGCCGTGCTGCTGGCTGCCAATCTGGGCGGCGACGCCGACACCACCGCCGCCATCACCGGCCAGCTCGCCGGGGCGCTCTACGGCGCCGCCGGCATCCCCACCGAATGGCGGCAGCGGGTGGCCTGGGGCGAACGCATCCAGGCCGTGGCGCGGCAGCTCTTCGCCGCCGCGAGGTGAAGGCGGCTACCGGCGGATCGCGTTCAGAACTGAACGCAATCCGTCATGGGTCAGTGTCTGCCCGCTCTACCCCGCGAAGGGGTCGCGCAGGGTGATGGTGTCGTCGCGGTCCGGGCTGGTGCTCAGCAGCACCACCGGCGCCTCGACCAGCTCCTCGATCCGGCGGACATATTTCACCGCCTCGGCCGGCAGGTCGGCATAGCTGCGGGCCCCGCGGGTGGAGCCGCTCCAGCCCTCCAGCGACTCGTAGATCGGCTCGGCGGCGGCCTGGGCCCGCATCGCCGCCGGCAGGCGGCGGTATTCCTGGCCGTCGATGCGGTAGCCGGTGCAGATCTTCAGCTCGCCCAGCCCGTCCAGCACGTCCAGCTTGGTCAGGGCAATGCCCTGCACGCCGCCGATCTTCACCGCCTGGCGCACCATGCAGGCGTCGAACCAGCCGCAGCGCCGGCGGCGGCCGGTGACGGTGCCGAATTCATGGCCGCGGTCGCCCAGCCCCTGGCCGATCTCGTCATGCAATTCGGTCGGGAAGGGTCCGCTGCCGACGCGCGTGGTGTAGGCCTTGGCGATGCCCAGCACCATGCCGATGGCGTCCGGCCCGATGCCGGCGCCCGCCGCGGCGTTGCCCGCCACGGTGTTGCTGCTGGTGACGAAGGGATAGGTGCCGTGGTCCACGTCCAGCATCACCGCCTGGGCGCCCTCGAACAGCACCCGCTCGCCGCTGTGCCGGGCGGCTTCCAGCCTTTCCCAGACCGGCTCCATGAAAGGCAGCAGCTTCGGCGCCCAGTCCAGCAGTCGGGCCAGCAGGGCTTCCTTGGTGAATTCCTCGGCGCCCAGCCCGCGCAGCAGGGTATTGTGGTGCAGCAGCAACTCGTCGAGCTTGGCCGCCAGCGTCTCCGGCTCCGCCAGGTCGCAGAGGCGGATGGCGCGGCGCGCCACCTTGTCCTCATAGGCCGGGCCGATGCCGCGGCCGGTAGTGCCGATCTTGCGCTCGCCGCGGGCTTCCTCGCGCGCCTTGTCGATGGCGGGGTGCAGCGGCAGGATCAGCGGCACGTTCTCGGCGATCCGCAGGTTCTCCGGCGTCACCTTCAGCCCCTGGGCGGTGACCTTGGCGATCTCGTCCAGCAGCGCCTGCGGGTCCAGCACCACGCCATTGCCGATGAGGCCGAGCTTGCCCCGCACCACGCCGGAGGGCAGGAGGGAGAGCTTGTAGGTCTGGTCGCCCACCACGAGGGTGTGGCCGGCATTGTGGCCGCCCTGGAAGCGCACGACGATGTCGGCGCGGCTGGCCAGCCAGTCCACCACCTTGCCCTTGCCCTCGTCGCCCCACTGGGCGCCGATCACCGCGACATTGGCCATGGGTCGCTATTCCTTGCTGAGGGGCACGGCGACGCCGTCCCGCAGGATATGGGTGCAGCGCAGCCCGGCCGGCGTGTCATCCGGCCCGAGCGCGGCGATGGTGGTATAGCCCTGGGCACGCATGGCGGACGCCGCCGCGGCCTCGGCCGCCGGCACGAAGAGCCGGGGGCGCAGCGGCTTGTGCGGCGCGGCGCGCAGCACGGCATTCGGGTAGAGCGTCATGCCGGTGGCCGGCTCCTCCCCTGCCATATAGCGGCCGCCGCGGGCCAATTCCCCGGTGGTCCCGGGGCCGTACAGGGTGAAGGCGACGCCGGTATGGTACTGGAAGCCGCGGAATTCCACCGGGTCCAGCGTGATGCGCAGCCCCGGCGCCAGGGCGCGGAT
>JAEWCI010000048.1 GCA_023390705.1 Pseudomonadota bacterium | reverse complement strand
GTGGAGGGTAGCCTGGCGGTGCCCGCCGCGACGCCCGACCTGGCCCGCCAAGTGGAGCGCCTGGCCCCCTTCGGCGCCGGCAATGAGGAACCCGTCTTCGCGCTCGCCCGCGCCAGGGTGGTGCGGGCCGACCGGGTGGGGAAGGAGGGCGGGACGGTGCGCGCCTTCCTGGAAGGCGAGGGCGGCGGCCGGCTGAAGGCCATCTGCTTCCGCGCCAAGGAAGGGCCGCTGGCCCAGGCCCTGCTCGGCTCCGGCGGCGTGCCGCTGCACCTCTGCGGCCAGTTGCGGGCGGAGCGCTGGAATGACGAGGTGAGCGCCTGCTTCCATGTGGTGGACGCCGCGCCGGCCCGCTGAGGGCCGCCGCTGCGGTGTTCATCAGGCCGGCTCCAGGCAGGGCGGGATGCGCTGGCGCCCGCCGATCAGGGCGTGGACGGCCAAAGCCAGCCGGATGGCGGCGCGCGAGGGCAGGCCGCCGCCGGGCTTTAGCAATTCAAGCACCCGCGGCAGCAGGGTTTCGGACAAATCCGGGTCGGGCAGCATCCAGAAGGGACCGTTCACCGCCGAGGCCATGCCGAGCCGCCGCGCCAGCGCGATGCCCGCCAGCCCCAGGATGCGCAGGGCCCGGCGGAAGGCGCGGCAGATCCAGTGTTCCACCCGCCGCAGCGCGGCCGGGGCACGCTGCGCCGCCACCGCCCGCAGCAGGCGCGACCAGATGCCGGCATGGGCCCAGCGGCGGAACTGGCGATGCGCCGTGCCCCAGGGCCCCATTTCCGGCGGCAGATCCCGCCAGGGATCGCGTGTGGTGACGAGGCGGAAGATGGCGTCCAGCCTTCCGCGCAGGTCGAGGATCGGCCGGCCGGCACCCTGATGGGTGAAGAAGGGGGAGAGCGCGGCGAATTCGGAGTCGGAGAGCGGTTCCCAGGGGCGGGGAGGGGTGTAGCGCGCCATAAGGGACTCCGCCGGTCAGGATCGGAACAAAACACGAACTATTGCCGGCAGTCAACGGCAATGTTGCCGTTCCGGTTCGGGCCCATGGCTGCGGGGCAGAAGGGACGGACCGTTGCCGGTCCGGGCGGAGCCTCGCTCGGCAGGCGTGTCAATCCCGTAATTCTTCTACTGCTTTTCTGTCGTGATTGACCTACCGCAATACGCCAGCGGAAGAAGCGGGGTACTGGGCACACAGCCATGTGTCTCGTAGAGGGGTGCCGCTCCCACATGTCCCAGTCTCTCGATGCCGCGATTCTTTCCGGCGTCCATCGAATTGAAGCCATTGGCCACATGGCCTCGACCATGTCGCACGACTTCAAGAACATCGTGCATGCCATCATCGCCGTGGCGCATCTCATCGAGACGAATGCCGACCAGCCCGGCCGCGTGCGCGAGCTTGCGCATCTGTTGCGGGAGGCCGGCGAAAGGGGAGAACGCCTCACCCGCAGGATGCTGGACATTGCCCGGCAGGATGCCGGGGATGCCGGAGGCCGGCGATGCGACGACGACCGACCCCGCACGCAGGATCTTCGAATCCGGCCTGCTGCCCGTGGCCGGCGGCGTGCGGCTCAGGCAAAGGGTCGAGGACAGCACGCCATGGAAGGTACGGGGCCACGAGGACGATCTGAACGCGACAATCACCAATCTCGTGGCCAATGCATGCGAGGCCATGCCGGGCGGTGGCAGGATCATCATATCGGTTTCGGGGGAGACCGTCGCCGGGCCACATCCCGCCGGCCTGCGCCAGGGCAGCTACATGCGGGTATCCGTTCACGACAACGGACCCGGCATCTCCTCCGCCACGCTGGACCGGCTCCGCAAGGGCAGGTTCACGACGAAGCCGCGCGGCAAGGGCACCGGGCTCGGCCTGTCATCGGCGCGGGACTTCGCCGAGCACTCGGGCGGGACGCTGACGATCGACAGTCGTCCGGGCTGGGGCACCTGCGTCACCTTCTGGGTGGAGGCGCTTGCCTGACCGGATGGCGCGCCTTCCCGTGCTGCCGCGTCGCGGGTTTCCCGGGGATTCGGAGCCAGGCCCTCATGCCAGGCTGTCGTAGAAGCCGTCATCGGGCAGGATGATCCGCTCCACCGGCCCGGTCGCCGCCGGGCCGGGGCGGCGCCAGTGCGGACGGTCACTGGCCGGGGTGGAGTCGCAGGCCGCCAGCAGAAGCGTCACCAGCAGCGGCAACAGAAGGCGAGGCATCGTCCCTTTCCCTCCATACCGGCGAAAGCGCCGGTCCCCGCCGCGGTTCCCGAACCGGGCCGCGCCAGGGGCGTTGCCCGCGAATGCACCGCAACCTGTCGCTCGTGCTTCCGCTCTCGATCCTGCTCGGCCTCTCAGCGGCCCAGGCCCAGCAGCCCCCGCCGGCTCCCGGCCCGCACAACCCCATGGTCCCCGACCCTGGCCCGATCCCCCCGGGCACGCGCGACCCGTTGCAGGTCCCGCGCGGGGTGATCGAGCCGCCCGTCCGCAACCCGGACCCGGAGATCATGGTGCCGGCGCCGGTGCCCGACCCCAACACCACCCCGGTCATCCCGCCCCCCGGCACCCCGGGCGGCGACCCGACCGTGCAGCCGAGGTGATCCTGGCCGCCCCGGTTTGACAGCCTGCCGCCCTGCCTGACATTCCCCCGCACCAGAGCGGATCGCGGACGGGCGTGAACGCCCGGAAGCGTGAATCCGCTCTGCGGACAACAAGGAGCGGATCGCGGACGGGCGTGAACGCCCGGGAGCGTGAATCCGCTCTGCGGACAAGGAGCGGATCGCGGACGGGCGTGAATGCCCGGAAGCGTGAATCCGCCCCATGGGCAATGACCTGCAGCGGTTCGCGTGCTCAGGACGGCGCGCAACCCACCACAGGCGGAGGAAACGGCATGGACGCAGGCGCGCTGCAGGAATGGATCGGCCGGACCGAGGTGGTGGAGGACGAGGCCTCGCTCGGCCTGATGCGCCGTCTTGCCGCGCTGCTGGACCGGGACCCCTATGCGCTGAGGCGCGGCGACCCCATGCCGGAAGGCTGGCACGCTGCGCTGTTCTGGGCGCTGGCGCCGCAATCGAAGCTCGGGCCGGATGGCCACCCGGCGAAGGGCGACTTCATCCCGCCGGTGCCGCTGCCGCGCCGCATGTTCGCGGGGCGCCGCACCTGGTTCCGCGCGCCCATCCCGGTCGGCGCCGATCTCCGCCGCGTCTCGCGCATCGCCGCCATCACGCCGAAGCAGGGGCGGAGCGGCAACATGGTCTTCGTCACCATCCGCCATGGCATCGAGCATGAGGGCCGCGAGGCGGTGGTGGAGGAGCAGGACATCGTCTTCCGCGAAGCCGCCGCGCCCGGCGCGCCGCCGCCCGCCGAGCCGCCGCCGGTCGCGCTGCCGGAAGGCGCGGAG
>JAEWCI010000022.1 GCA_023390705.1 Pseudomonadota bacterium | reverse complement strand
TAGGGGCATTGGCCTACGGGGGATGGCGGGTTCTGGATCACGCGAAATCCGCCGTAGGGCCGCCACCCGTTGCCGTGCCAGTGCCTCCCGCCGTGGCGATTGCCGCATGGTCCCTGGCGGGGCATGGTCAGGCGGACGAGGGGAAAAGATGACCGAAATCAAGCCGCACGCCTCGCATTGGGGCTATTTCGACGCCGTGGTGGAGCAGGGCCGTGTCACCGGCGTGCTCCCCTTCGCCGCCGATCCCTTCCCGGGCAGCCTGATCGAGGCGGTGCCGGATGTCGTGCACGCGCCCTCCCGCATAGACCGCCCCTATATCCGCCAGGGCTGGCTGCAGGGCCGGCGGCGCGGCACGCTGCGCGGCGGCGACGCCTTCGTGCCCGTCTCCTGGGACAGGGTGACCCGGCTGCTGGCCGAGGAAAGCGCGCGGGTGCGGGCGGAACACGGGCCGACCGCGATCTATGGCGGTTCCTATGGCTGGTCCTCGGCCGGGCGCTACCACCATGCCAAGACGCAATTGCAGCGTTTCCTCGGCATGGCGGGCGGCTTCACCACCTCCGTCACCGCCTATTCCTATGCCGCGGCGCAGACCCTGCTGCCGCATATCGTGGGCACGCAGGAAATCCTGCTGGGCCGCGCCACGGACTGGCAGGCCATTGCCCGCCACGCGAAGCTCATGCTCTGCTTCGGCGGGCTGGCGGCGAAGAACGGGCTGGTCTCCTCGGGCGGTGCCGGAATCCATCATTACGGACCCTTGATGCGCCAGGCTGCTGCCGCCGGGGTGCGCTTCGTCAACATCTCGCCGCACCGGGGCGATACCGAGGACGCCCTGGGCGCCGAATTCATCGCGATCCGCCCGGGCACCGACGCCGCGATGATGCTGGCGATGATCCACAGCCTGGTCGCGGCGGGGCGGGAGGACCGCGGCTTTCTCGCCCGCTGCTGCGTGGGCTGGGACAGGCTGCGCGCCTATGTCATGGGCGAGACGGACGGCCTGCCCAAGACCGCCGACTGGGCGGCGCCGATCACCGGCGTCCCGGCGGACAGCATCCGCGCCCTGGCGCTGCGCTGCGCCGAAACCCCCACCATGCTGACCGCCGCCTGGTCCCTGCAACGCGCCGATTACGGGGAGCAGCCCTATTGGGCGCTGATCGCGCTTGCGGCGGTGCTGGGCAGCATCGGCAAGCCGGGGCAGGGGGTCGCCTTCGGCTATGGCTCGATCAACGGCATGGGCGTGCCGCGGCGGGACCTGCCCTCCGTCCCCTCTCCCGCCGTGCGCAACCCGGCGGGGCTGTTCATCCCGGTCGGCCGGGTGACGGAGATGCTGGAACGCCCCGGCGAGGTGCTGCGCTACAACGGCCGCGACATCGTCCTGCCGGACATAAGGATGGTCTGGTGGGCCGGCGGCAATCCCTTCCATCACCACCAGGACCTCAACCGGCTGCAGCGCGCCTGGGCACGGGCCGAGACCATCGTGGCGCAGGAGCCCTGGTGGACCTCGCTCGCCCGCCATGCCGATATCGTGCTGCCGGCGACGACGACGCTGGAGCGGAACGACATCGCCTCCTCCTCCCGCGACCGCTTTGTCGGCGCCATGCACCAGGCCATCCCGCCCGTGGCGCAGGCGCGCAACGATGTGGACATGCTGGCCGATATCGCCGATGCGCTCGGCTTCCGCGACCGCTTCACCGAACAGCGCGACGAGGGCGCCTGGCTGCGCCACCTCTATGAACGCTGGCGCCAGGCCTGCGCGCCGCTGGGATTCGAGGCGCCGGGCTTCGACGAATTCTGGGCTGCCGGCCGGATCGAGGTGCCGCCGCCCCCGCCCGGCGAGGAATACACCCAATTCGCCGATTTCGCCGCCGACCCGGAGGCGCATCCGCTGGAGACGCCTTCCGGCAAGGTGGAGCTGTTTTCCGAAACCATCGCCGGCTTCAACTATGCCGACTGCCCCGGCCACCCCGTCTGGATCGAGCCGCGGGAATGGCTCGGCGCGAAGGCGGCGAAGGACTACCCGCTGCACCTGCTCTCCTTCCAGCCGGCCACGCGGCTGCACGGCCAGCTCGACCCCGGCCGCGTGGCGGCGGCGGACAAGATCCAGGAGCGGGAACCGATCCACATGAACCCCGGGGACGCCGCCGCCCGCGGGCTGCGGGAAGGCGATGTCGTCCGCGTCTTCAACGCCCGTGGCGCCTGCCTGGGCGGGCTGCGGCTGGCGCCGGGCCTGCTGCCAGGGGTGGTCGCCATGGCCACCGGCGCCTGGTTCAACCCCGAAGTGCCGGGGGAGCCGGGCAGCCTCTGCGTCCATGGCAACCCGAATGTGCTGGCGCCGGATGTCGGCACTTCCGCCCTCGGCCAGGGGCCCTCGGCGCAGTCCTGCCTGGTGCAGGTGGAGCGCTGGGATGGCCCCCTGCCGCCGATTTCGGTACATGCCCCGCCGCGCATCCTGGAGGAGCCTGTCACGTGACAACCCGCCGCTCCCTGCTTGCCGCCGGCGCCGCCGCCCTGGCCGCGCCCCTCCCGCCTGCCCTTCCGCTGGCCAGGCCGGCCCTGGCGCAGCGCGGCACGGTTTGGCGCAACGACCTCGGCCCCCTGGCGCTGCCGGTGAAGCAGGACGACACGGTGGCGCCCGGCTACCGCCGCGATGTCCTGGTGCGCTGGGGTGGCCGCGTCACCTTCGACGCCCCGCCCTGGAACCCCAACCGGCCGGACCCCGAGGCGGCCGCCGCGCAATTCGGCTGGGATGCCAGGGTGGTGGGCATCGCCGTGCCGCCCCCGGCGGCGGATGGCGTGGCGCGCGGCGTGCTGGCGGTGGCGCATCCCACGGTGGACCCGGCCATGGCC
>JAEWCI010000004.1 GCA_023390705.1 Pseudomonadota bacterium | reverse complement strand
CCCTCTACGGCATCAACCCCACCCCGGGCTGGCCCAACCCGATGCGGCAGGCGGTGCGGCTGGAAGCGCCGGTGCTGCAATTGCGGGAGATTCCGGCCGGCACCCCGGTGGGCTACGGCGCCAGTTGGACGGCCCGGCGCCCCACCCGGGTTGCCACGGTTGCGGCAGGCTATGCCGATGGATACCTTCGGGCGCTCTCGGGCCGGGCGGCCGGCAGCTTCGCCGGCCGGCCCGTGCCATTGATCGGCCGGGTGTCCATGGATCTGCTGACCTTCGACGCGACCGACATTCCCGGCCTTGCCCCGGGCGCCATGCTGACGCTGATCGGCCCGGGCTGCACGCCGGACGACCTGGCGGGCTGGGCCGGCACCATCGGCTACGAGATCCTCACCGGGCTTGGCGCTCGCTACCGCCGGCGTTACACGCCGGCATGAGATTGCCAGAACCGACCACGGCACCGCGCCAGATCCTGGACAACCCGGTGCTGAACGCGCTGGGCGCCGTCGGCGCCGCGGTGCTGCATTTCTGCCGCGTCGTCGGGCAGGTGACGATGTTCGCGCTGGAAGGCGTTTCGCACCTGCTGCGGCCGCCCTTCCACTGGCGGCTCTTCCTGCGCGCCTTCCTGGAGATCGCCTATTTCTCCCTGCCGGTGGTGGCGCTGACCGCGGTGTTCACCGGCATGGTGCTGGCGCTGCAATCCTATACCGGCTTCGCCCGCTTCAATGCGCAGAACGCCGTGGCGAATGTGGTGGCGCTCAGCATCACCCGCGAACTCGGCCCGGTGCTGGCCGGGCTGATGGTGGCCGGGCGGATCGGCGCCAGCTTCGCCGCCGAGATCGGCACCATGCGCGTCACCGACCAGATCGACGCGCTGACCACGCTTTCCACCAACCCGATGAAATACCTGGTGGCGCCGCGGCTGCTGGCGGCGGCGCTGGCCCTGCCGCTGCTGGTGGCGGTGGCGGACATCCTCGGCATCATGGGCGGCTGGCTGATCGGCACGGCCAAGCTGGGCTTCGTCTCGGCCGGCTACCTGAAATCCACCCTGGACTTCATCCAGACGGAGGACGTGGTTTCCGGCCTGGTGAAGGCGGCGGTCTTCGGCTTCGTCGTGGCGCTGATGGGGACCTGGTGCGGCTATACCAGCAAGGGTGGCGCCCAGGGCGTGGGCGGGGCCACCACCACCGCGGTGGTCGCCTCCTCCATCCTCATCCTGGCGCTGGACTACGTGCTGACCGAGATGTTCTTCGCGCGATGAGCGACCCCCCGGTGGGCAATGGCGGCCAGCCCAAGCTGCGCCTGCGCGGGCTGCGCAAGGCCTTCGGCCCGAAGCAGGTGCTGGACGGGGTGAACCTGGAGGTGCCGGCCGGCGGCTCCATGGTGATCCTCGGGGGCTCCGGCTCCGGCAAGTCCGTGACCATCAAATGCGTGCTCGGGCTGATCGAGCCCGATGAGGGCAGTATCGAGGTGGATGGCGAGGACGTGCTGCGCATGGACCGCCGCCGGCGGGAAGAAGTGAACGACCGCATCGGCATGCTGTTCCAGAACGGCGCGCTGTTCGACAGCCTGCCGGTCTGGGAGAATGTCTGCTTCAAGCTGCTGGCCCAGAAGCGCATCACCCGCGCCGCGGCGCGCGACAAGGCGGCGGAGGTGCTGGCCCAGGTGGGGCTGGCGGCTTCCGTGGGGGATCTCTACCCGGCCGAGCTTTCCGGCGGCATGCAGAAGCGCGTTGCCCTGGCGCGGGCGGTGGCGGCGCAGCCCGACATCATCTTCTTCGACGAACCCACCACGGGGCTGGACCCCATCATGGGCGCGGTGATCGACGGGCTGATCGTGGATTGCGTGAAGCGGCTGGGGGCGACGGCCGTCTCCATCACCCATGACATGGCCAGCGCCCGGCGGATCGGCGACCAGGCGGCGATGATCCACCACGGCCGCATCGTCTGGACCGGCCCGGCCGGCAATCTGGGCCATAGCGGCAATGCCATGGTGGATCAGTTCGCCAACGGGTTGCGGGAGGGGCCGATCCAGATGGAGTTGCGGCGGTAAGCCTCCGGCTTGACCCCACCGGCCCGGCGGGCGCTACCATCCCCGCCAATCAGGCCGGAGGAACGCCATGGCGCTGCAATTCACCCCGCTCCACCCGCTTTTCGTCGCCGAGGTCTCGGGTATCGACCTGCGTACCACGCCGGATCCCGAAACCTGCGCCGAGATCCACCGTGCCATGGATCGCTACGCCGTGCTGGTCTTCCGCGACCAGCGGATAGACGACGACCAGCAGATGGGTTTCGGCGAGGCGCTGGGCCCGCTGGAACAGACCCGCGGCGTGGTGGATGTCCACAAGCAGCGGCTCAAGCACCGCCAGATGGCCGATATTTCCAACATCGACCTGGACGGCCGGCTGCTGCCGAATGACGATCGGCGGCGGATGTTCAACCTGGGCAACCAGCTTTGGCATAGTGACAGCAGCTTCAAGGCGACGCCGGCGAAATATTCCATGCTGCACGCCCGCGTCATCCCGCCCGAGGGCGGCAACACCGAATTCGCCGACATGCGCGCCGCCTGGGACGCGCTGCCGGCAGCCCGCCAGGCCGAGATCCGCGACCTGGTGACCGAGCATTCGCTGCTCTTCTCCCGCGGCCAGCTCGGCTTCACCGAATTTACGGAGCAGGAGCGCCGGGATTTCGCCCCGGTGCCGCAGCGGCTGGTGCGGCGCCATCCCGGCTCCGGCCGGCTGTCGATCTATCTTTCCTCCCATATCGGCCGCATCCGCGGGATGCCGACGCCGGAGGCGATGGCGCTGATCCGCGAGCTGGTGGAATTCGCGACCCAGCGCTGCTTCGTCTACACCCACCAGTGGCGGCAATGGGACATCGTGATGTGGGACAACCGCTGCACCATGCACCGCGCACGCCCCTATGCCGACAAGACCTTTCCGCGCGACATGCGGCGCGTCACGCTGACCGACGTGGCGCCGACGCTGGAGCAGGCGGCGTAGAGAACCCCCACGAAACCGCTTCGCGGCTTCGTGGGG
>JAEWCI010000587.1 GCA_023390705.1 Pseudomonadota bacterium | reverse complement strand
GTACCCTGGCGCTCGCCTGGCGGGAGCGCAGCCCGCGCGCCCCGGAATTCCGTGGCCTGGCCCCGGCCATTGCCGCAGCCATCCAGGGGGGGTAACTGGCAGGGAAGGGTCTGGGGAGAAACGACGCGATGGACGGCCTGACGGCAGAACAGCGGGCGCTGCGCGACCGCGCGCGGGAACTGGCGAAGGAAGCCGCGGCCCAGGCCGCCGAGACCGACCGCACCGAGCAGTATCCCTGGCCCATGGTCCGCCGCATGACCGAAGCCGGCTTCATGGGCATGACCATCCCGAAATCCCTGGGCGGCCCCGGGCTTTCCTATTTCGACGCGGTGCTGGTCATCGAGGAATTCGCCAAAGCCTGTGCCGTCTGCGGCCGTATCGCGGTAGAGGCCAATATGGGCGCGATCGGCGCCATCATGGCCTATGGCACGCCGGCGCAGCAGAAGCTTGCGGCCGGGCTGGTGCTGGCCGGCGACAAGCCGGCGATCTGCATCACCGAACCGGAAGCCGGCTCCGCCGCCACCGAGATGACCACCCGCGCGGTGCGCCGCGGCAAGGAATGGGTGATAGACGGGGCGAAGCACTGGATCACCGGCGGCGGCGTCTCCCGCCTGCACCTGATCTTCGCGCGGGTGATCGAGGACGGGCAGGACAGGGGCATCGGCGGCTTCCTGGCGGTGCGGAATTCGGAAACCGACCCGCCCGGCCTGGTGGTGCACCACCGCCACCAGGCCATGGGGCTGCGCGGCATCCCGGAAGCCGAATTGCGCTTCCGCGGCCTGGTGGTGCCGGACGAGATGGTGCTGCGCCCGCCCGGCGGCTGGGCGCGCGGCTTCGGCCGGTTGATAGATGCCTATAACGGCCAGCGCGTGGGCGCCGCCACGGTGGCGCTGGGCATCGCCGCCGGCGCCTATGAGGACGCCCTGGCCTATGCCCGCAAGCGCCGGCAATTCGGCCGGCCCATCGCCGAATTCCAGGGGATTTCCTGGATGCTGGCGGATATGTCCATCAAGCTGGAGGCCGCCCGCGCCTTGGTCTGGCGCGCCGCCCGCTCGGCCGGGCCGGCCGGCTTCCCGGACCGGCTGGCCGCCGCCCAGGCCAAGGTGCTGGCCGCCGACAGCGCGGTGGAGGTGACGAACATGGCGCTGCAGGTCTGGGGCGCCGCCGGCTATTCGCGGGAGAATCCGCTGGAACGGCGGGTGCGCGACGCGCGCATGTTCCCCATCGCCGGCGGCACCGCCCAGGTGCTGCGCAACCAGGTCGCCGAACAGATCCTCGGCCGCAAGCTGCCGCAGACCCGCGACGGGTTCAGCCGGCTGGCGGCGGAGGAGGAGCGGAAGCTGGCGGCGGATTAGGGGGTAAGGAGCAGGAGTGCGGGAATCTATGTCAGCACCCCTTACCTTCTTCTGAATTGCGCGCTATAGCTTTTTCAAGCAACGATCAACCAAGGCAGCGGCGCCATGAGCAACGGCCTTTTCCCTATCACCCGCACCACCACGCCCAAGGCGAAGCCGGCGGATGATGCGCTGTCCTTCGGCAAGGTCCTGACGGATCACATGTTCCTGATGGACTACACGGAAGGGAAGGGCTGGCATTCGCCGCGCATCGTTCCCTACGGCCCCATCAGCATGGACCCGGCCACCACCGTGCTGCACTACGGCCAGGCGATCTTCGACGGGCTCAAGGCATTCCGTGGGGAGGACGGCAAGATCCGCCTGTTCCGCGCCCAGCGCCATGCGGAGCGGCTGAACAAGTCTGCGAAGCAGATGTGCATCCCCGACATGCCGGTGGATATTGTGCGGCAGAGCTTCGACGCGCTGGTCGGGCTGGAGCATGAATGGGTGCCGCACAAGCCGGGCACCTCGCTCTACCTGCGCCCCACCGTGATCGCCACGGATGTGATGCTCGGCGTGCATCCGGCGCACAACTACATCTACTTCCTCATCCTCTCGCCGGTGGGCAGCTACTACAAGGAAGGCGTGAAGCCGGTGAGGATCCTGGCGACGGACAAGCATGTGCGCGCCGTGCAGGGCGGCCTGGGCGAGGCCAAGACGGCGGCCAACTACGCCGCCAGCCTTTCCGGCCAGGCCGAGGCGGAGCGCGAGGGCTACACCCAGGTGCTGTGGCTGGACGGCGTGCACCGGAAATACATCGACGAGGTCGGCACCATGAACATCATGGTGAAGATCGGCGACGAGGTGATCACCCCGCCGCTGGCCGGCACCATCCTGGACGGCGTCACCCGCAACAGCGCGCTGACCCTGATGCGCGACTGGGGGATGAAGGTCAGCGAACGCCCCATCACCATCGACGAGGTGATGCAGGCCGGCCGCGACGGTTCGTTGAAGGAGATGTGGGGCACCGGCACCGCCGCCGTCGTCTCCCCGGTCGGCGTGCTGGGCTACAAGGGCGAGCAGGTCACCATCAATGGCGGCCGGACCGGCGAGGTGACGCAGAAGCTGTACGACAGCATCATCGCCATCCAGTACGGCCGCAGCAACGACCCCTATGGCTGGACCAGCGTGGTGCCCACCCTCGACTGAGCGCCCGCTCCCGGAGTGCGATCAATGAAAGGGGCGGCCCCTGGGCCGCCCCTTTTCCGTTCCTGCGGCCTTCCTTCAGCCCGAGGTCTTGCTCACCTTGTCCTTGGTGACGGTGTCGCCATGGATCGGATCCACCCAGAGCACTTCCTCCACCTGCTCGGCGGGCTCGATGTCCAGGTTCACCACCACCGCCTCGTTGTCCGAGCGGACCAGGACGCAGCGCAGGGTTTCGTCGGTGCTGGCGTTGATCTCCTGGTGCGGCACGTAGGGCGGCACGAAGATGAAGTCGCCCGGCCCGGCTTCCGCCACGAATTCCAGGCGTTCGCCCCAGCGCATCCGGGCGCGGCCGGAGACGATGTAGATCACGCTCTCCAGCTCGCCATGGTGGTGCGCCCCGGTCTTGGCATTGGGGTGGATGTGCACCGTGCCGGCCCAGATCTTCTGCGCGCCGACGCGGGCGGCATTGATGGCGGCGGCGCGGTTCATGCCGGGGGTCTGGGCGGTGTTGGTGTCCAGCTTGTCGCCGGGGATCACCCGCACCCCGGTATGCTTCCAGCCATCGGGCGGGGTATCGTGGCTGTGGTGGCCATCATGCGGCATGGGCTTCTCCCCTCGGTTTCCGTGCGGGATGTGGCGTATCCGGGGCGGAATGCCAAGGCGGATGGCCCCTGTTCCGCCTGGCCGTTCCAGCCCCGCGCGTTGACAACCGGCAGCCCGCCGCCTAAACGGCGCCGCCTTACACGAGACCGGTCCGATGAAGATTCGCAACAGCCTGAAGAGCGCGAAGACGCGCGACAAGAACTGCGTGGTGGTGCGCCGCCGTGGCCGCCTCTACGTGCTGAACAAGAAGAACCCCCGGCTGAAGGCCCGCCAGGGCTGAGGCCATCCGTTCGCCGGAGGGCGCTGGCCACGGGCCGGGCACTCAGGGCGTGAATCGGATGGGGTGACTGCCGGTCGGCCCGCAGGGGCCGGCAGGGTTCTTCACCAAAGCCGCCGCCGGCACCATGCCGCGGCGGCTTTTGGCGTTTTCCGGCCCACCCCGGCCGGAAGGGCCGGAACCGGCACAAGCCGGCCCGTGCTCATACCGCCGAGCCGAAGTCCTGACCTGCGGCCGGCACAGCCGGCCGAGCGCCCGAATGGGCGCCGGCGCCTGAGGGCGCCTTTGCGTGTCAACACAAAGGCGCGCCGGTATCAGCCTTCCTGCGGTGTCAGGACCTCTGTGCCGATGCCGTCACCGGTGGTCCAGAAGCCGTGCAGCTTGCCGTCGGCCTCCACCTCATAGGCGATGACCCCGGGCCGCCCCTGCTGGGCGAAGCCGATGGCCAGCACGCCGCTGCGGATCACCCCGACCCCCGCGAGCTGCGAATCGCCCACCTGCCACACCACGTACCAGGCGCCGTTCGGCAGGGCCTGAAGGCGCAACTGCCCGGTATAGGCGCTGCCATCGGGGTTGTTCCCCTCCACGCCGTATTGCCCTTCTCGCAATTGGGCGAAGCCCGGCTGGGGCAGCAGCATCCCGCCCAGCAGGGCGGCAATCAGCAGGATACGGCGCAAGGCGGCAATCTCCACAAGGCGGATCAGGCGGGGCGCGAGACTGGCGCGCCATGGCCGCCGCGGCAAGCACCCGGCGCTGCCCGGCCGCGCCTGGGCGAACCGTGCTGGCCGGGATGGAAGTTCCGCCCCGCGGCCCTGCAATGCTTGCGGAAAGCCCGGCCACGGCCCCAGATAACGGCCCCGACCGCCCGCGGAGCCTGCCGATGATCACCCTGCCAGACCCGAAGCCGGAGGTGCTTTCCCGCCGCGCCGAGATCGTCGCCGCGCTCCGTGCCCTGCTGCCGGAGGATGCGGTCATCAGCGAGCCGCTCCGGCTGAAGCCATACGAGACGGACGGGCTTTCCGCCTACCGCCAGCCGCCTCTGGCCGTGGTGCTGCCGCGCAGCACGGAGGAAGTGGCGGCGGTGCTGCGCTACTGCCATGCCAACGGCATCCGCGTCATCCCGCGCGGCGCCGGCACCAGCCTTTCCGGCGGCGCGCTGCCGCTGGCGGATGCGGTGGTGATCGGGCTGATGCGCATGAACCGCATCCTGGAAGTGGACTACGCCAACCGCCTGGCGGTGGTGGAAGCGGGCGTCACCAATCTCGGCATCACCAACCATGTCAGCGCCGAGGGCTTCTTCTACGCGCCCGATCCTTCATCACAGCTCGCCTGCATGATCGGCGGCAATGTCAACATGAACTCCGGCGGCGCGCATTGCCTGAAATACGGCGTCACCGCCAACAACCTGCTCGGCCTGACCTTGGTGACGATGGAAGGGGAGGTGGTGCGGATCGGCGGCCGCCACCTGGATGCCGCGGGCTATGACTGGCTCGGCCTGCTGACCGGCAGCGAGGGGCAGCTCGGCGTGGTCACCGAGGTCATCGTGCGCATCCTGCGCGGCCCGGAAGGCGCGCGGGCGATGCTGGCCGCCTTCGGCTCCATCGAGGTCGCCGGCCAGGCGGTGGATGCCATCATCGGCAGCGGCATCATCCCCGTCGCGCTGGAATTCATGGACAAGCCCTGCATCCATGCCTGCGAGGCCTTCGCCCATGCCGGCTACCCGCTGGATGCCGAGGCGATGCTCATCATCGAGGTCGAGGGCAGCCAGGCGGAGCAGGACATGCTGCTCGGCCGGCTGAAGGAGATCTGCGGCCGCTTCGCCCCGATCAGCTTGCAGGTGGCGGAAACGGCGGAACAGTCGCTCGCCATCTGGAAGGGGCGCAAGGGCGCCTTCGGCGCGGTGGGGCGCATCTCGCCCGATTACCTCTGCATGGACGGCACCATCCCGACCAGCCAGTTGCCCTTCGTGCTGAAGCGCATCGGCGAGATGTCGGCCGAATGCGGGTTGCAGGTGGCCAATGTCTTCCACGCTGGCGACGGCAATCTGCACCCGCTCATCATGTTCGACGCCAATGACCCTGAGAGCTTCCGCAAGGCGGAGAAATTCGGCGCCGACATCCTGAAGTTATGCGTCGAGGTCGGCGGCTCCCTGACCGGGGAGCATGGCGTCGGCGTGGAGAAGCGCGACCTGATGACGGCGCAGTTCACGGCGCGGGAGCTGGAGCTGCAGCGCGCCATCAAATCCGCCTTCGATCCGGGCTGGCTGCTGAACCCGGCCAAGGTCTTCCCGCTGGAAGGCAACCCGGCGCTGAAGGTCGCGGCATGAGCGCG
>JAEWCI010000583.1 GCA_023390705.1 Pseudomonadota bacterium | reverse complement strand
GTTGCGGTAGTCCATCGCCATGTCGAAGCGCTCCAGCACCGCCAGGTGCTGCGGGTCGCGCATTGCCACGGCGAAGGCGTCGTGCAGCCGCGCCACCACCGCCGGGTCCATGCCGGCGGGCCCGACCCGCCCATAGGGGCCGTTCAGCACCAGGCCGCGATGGCCAAGCTCCTCCAGCGTCGGCGCGTCCGGCCATTTGGCGCTGCGCTGGGCAGCCCAGATGTTCAGCCAGCGTGCCCGCCCTTCCGTCACCATCACCCCGCCGAGCGAACTGGTGGCGGCGGCATCCACATGGCCGCCGAGCATGGCCTGCACCGATTCCGCCTCCCCGCGATAGGGGATGTGCGTCACCTGGATGCCCTCGCGCTGGCAGAGCATTTCCGTGCCGAGATGC
The DNA here is from genome assembly GCA_023390705.1 of Pseudomonadota bacterium. Classification (GTDB taxonomy): domain Bacteria; phylum Pseudomonadota; class Alphaproteobacteria; order Acetobacterales; family Acetobacteraceae; genus JAEWCI01. The sequence goes on along the minus strand of JAEWCI010000583.1, from coordinate 6,490 downwards.
GGCGTGCCGTTCATGCCGGCATTGCCGACATTCAGCGCGCCCGGCCGGCGCTTCGCCTCCGCCACGAAATCCGCCCAGCTTTGCCAGCGGCTGTCCTTCGGCACCACGATGCCGAAGAGATAGCCGGTGAGGTGGACGATGGGCGTGAAGTCGCGCAGCGGGTCGTAGGACATGCGCTGGATGAAGCTCAGCCGGATGGCCGAGGTCGGCAATTGCGTCAGCAGGTAGCCGTCCGGCCGCGCTCGCGCCACCGCGGCGGGGCCGAGCGAACTGCCGGCGCCGGGCCGGTTGTCCACCACCACCGGCTGGCCGAGATGGCGCGACGCCACCTCCGCCAGCGCGCGCATCACCACATCGGTGCTGCCGCCGGCCGGAAAAGGCACCAGGATGGTGATGGGCCGGTCCGGGAAGCGCGACTGCGCCCGCGCGGCAGGGGCCAGGGCTGGCAGCCCGAGGCCGGCGAGGCCGGCGGCGCGAAGTGCCGCGCGGCGGGTGATGGCGGTGGTCATTCCAATGTTTCCTACCCTTGGCGGAGGCCGAGGCGCGTGACGCGCCGTTCCTCCATGTCGATGGTTTCCTGGAGGTTGCGCGCATAATCCGCGCTGTTGAGATATTCCAGAGGCTGGAAGAGCCGTTCCAGCGCCGCGAGGTGCACGGGGTCGAACAGGGCCTTGCGGAAGCCGTCATGCAGCGCGGCGACGATGGCCGGGTCCATCCCCCGCGGCCCGACGATGCCATAGGGCGAGGTCACCACCATCCCGTCATAGCCGAGTTCGAGCAGCGTCGGCACATCCGGGAACTGCTTCACCCGCTCGCGGGTCCAGAAATTCAGGTAGCGGAGCTTGCCGTCCCTCACCAGCTCGGACGCGCCGGTGCCGCTGGCCAGCGCCTCGATATGTCCGCCCAGCACCTGCGGCACGCCATCGGCCTCGCCGCGGAAGGGAACATGCACCACCTCCAGCTTCTCGCGCTCGGCCAGGTCTATCATGGTGAGGTGCGGCGTGCCGTTGGCGCCGGTATTGCCCAGGCGCACCTCGCCCGGGCGGCGGCGGGCATCGGCCACCAGATCCTGCCAGGTGCGGTACGGGCCATCGGCGCGCACCATCACGCCGAAGGTGTAGCCGGTGAGGTGGATGATGGGCGTGAAGTCCTTGCGCGGGTCGTAGGGCATGCGCTGCATGAAGGGCAGGCGCAGCGCCGGCAGGATATGCTGCGCCACGGTGTAGCCATCGGGCCGGCCCCGGGCGATGGCGGCGGAGGCCAGCGTGCCGCCGGCGCCGGGCCGGTTGTCGATGATCACGGACTGGCCGAAATGCCGTGTCGCCGCCTCGGCCAGGGCGCGCATCTGCACATCGGTGGTGCCGCCGGGCGGGAAGGGGATCAGCACCGTGATCGGCCGGTCCGGGAAATGCGCCTGGGCCCGCGCGGCGCCGGCCGGCAGCAGGGAGGGAAGGGCCAGCGCGCCCGGCAGGGCGAGCAGGTGGCGGCGGCGTGGATCGGTCATTCGACGTGGTCTCCCTGATTGTTTGGTTTCGCTTATAGCGCGGTCCACGGCTCCGCGTGCCGGTCTTTTTCGCCTGTCGCGGTGACGGGTTGATGCCATGCCGGGCACGGGATAGCGTGCCCTTAAACCAGCAGCCGCGGAAGCGGCGAAGCCAGAACAGGGAGAGTCCGGAATGACGCTGGGAACCTGCCGCCGGCGCGCGGTTGCGCTTGCTTTTTCACTGGCCATGCTGGCTGCGCCCGCGACCGCCCGCGATGCGGCGCGCACGCTCAACATCGCCACCATCACCCCGCCCAGCGCGCTTGACCCGCATTTCCACAACACCAGCAACAACAACCAGGCGCTGCGCCAGATCTTCGACAGCCTGGTGCGGTTCGACAACACCGGGCAACTGCACCCCGGCCTGGCCCTGAGCTGGAAGCCGCTGGACGAGCTGACCTGGGAGATCAAGCTGCGGCCGAATGTGCGCTTCCACGACGGCACGCCCTTCGAGGCTGAGGACGTGGCCTTCACCGTCGCCCGCGCGCCCACCGTGCCGAACAGCCCGGCCGCCTTCACCCCCTATGTCCGCAACATCGCAGCGGTGGAGGTGGTGGACCCGCTGACGCTGCGCATCCGCACCAAGGCACCCAACCCGATGATGGACTGGGACCTGGTCTTCGTCCTCATGCTCTCCCGCAAGGTGCATGGGCCGGAGCCGACCACGGCGGATTTCAACAGCGGCCGCCTGGCCATCGGCACCGGGCCCTACCGCCTTGTGAATTTCACCCATGGGGAGCGGTTGGAGCTTGCCCGCAACCCGGAATACTGGGGCGGGGCGGAGCCATGGGAGCGTGTGATGACGCGCTACATCCCCAATGCCGGCGGCCGGGTCGCCAGCCTGCTGACGGGCGAGGTGGACCTGATCGACGGCGTGCCATACCAGGACATCCCGCGGCTGCAGCGTGATGACCGGATTGCCCTGTTCGGCGCCGACAGCATCACCTCGGTGTACATGTTCCCGGATTCCGTGCGGGATCAGGCGCCCTTCGTCAGCGACCGCGCCGGCAACCCGCTGCCGCAGAACCCGCTGCGCGACCAGCGGGTGCGCCAGGCACTTTCGATGGCCATCAACCGCGAGGCGCTGGTCGAAAGGCTCTACCAGGGCCAGGGCAGGGCGGCGGACCAGTTCGCCTCGCCGCCGGCACAGCACCGCATCCCCGACGTGCCGGTGCTGCCCTTCGACCCGCCGCGCGCCCGTGCCCTGCTGGCGGAGGCGGGCTATCCACAGGGCTTCCGCCTGACCATCCACGGGCCCAACGGCTTCTTCAGCGGCGACGACAACCTGCTGCAGGCGATCGCCCAGGGCTTCACCCGCATCGGCGTGGAAACCCAGGTGGAGGTGCTGCCGCCGGCCACGCTGTTCACCCGCGCCACCAACCGCGAATTCGCGCTGTTCATGAGCTACCTCAGCAGCGACACCGCCATCAACTACCTGCGCCAGGTGGTGATGACGCGCGACGCGGCGCGCGGCACCGGCCCCTTCAACCGGCAACGCTATTCCAACCCGGCGGTGGACGAGCCAGCGGCCGAGGCGCTGCGTACCATGGACGAGACACGCCGCGCCGCACTGACGGTGCAGGCCAGCCGGGCGCTGCGCGACGACCTGGGCGTGATTCCGCTGCTCTACCTGCGCTACAATTGGGCGACGCGGAAGGACCGGGTGCGCTACGCTCCCTCCCACCGCGGCTATACCAGCGCCATGTGGGCCAGGCCGGTGAACTGAGCCGCCCGATCGGCGCAGGGCCGGACGGCCCGGAGCCGTGAATCGGCCGGCAGGATGCGAGCCGACCGGCCGGCGCAGGGCCGGATGGCCCGGAGCCGTGAACCGGCCGGCAGGATGCGAGCCGCCCGATAGGCGTAGGGCCGGATGGCCTGGGGCTGCGAACCAGTCGGCGGGGGCGGCTCGGGCGAGAGGAGAGTGGGATGGCTGACCGGCAACTGCATCTCGGCGCCTTCATGCGCCCGGTCAGCATCCATACCGGCGCCTGGCGCTACCCTGGCGCCTGGCCGGAGGCGAATTTCAGCTTCCCCGCCTACAAGTATTTCGCCCGCCGCTTGGAGGAGGCGAAATTCGACGCGCTGTTCATGGCCGACCACCTGGCCCTGCTCAACATGCCGGTCGAGGCGCTGCGGCGCAGCCACACCGTCACCTCCTTCGACCCGCTGACCCTGCTGCCGGCCCTGGCGGCGGTGACGGAAAGACTGGGGCTGATCGCCACCGCCTCCACCACCTACAACGACCCGTACCACATCGCGCGCAAATTCGCCTCGCTGGACCATATCAGCAACGGCCGCGCGGGGTGGAACCTGGTCACCACCGCAAACCCCGACGCAGCCCTGAATTTCGGCCATGACGAGCACATGGCGCATGGCGAACGCTACGCCCGCGCCCGCGAATTCTTCGAGGTGGTGACCGGGCTGTGGGACTCCTGGGCGGATGACGCGCTGATCCGCGACGTGGAAAGCGGCATCTTCTTCGACCCCGCCCGGCTGCATGTGCTGAACCACAGGGGGAAGGAGCTTTCCGTGCGCGGCCCGCTGAACGTGGCGCGTCCGGTGCAGGGCTGGCCGGTCATCGTGCAGGCCGGCGCTTCCGAGGCCGGCAGGCAGATCGCCGCCGAGACCGCCGAGGCGGTCTTCACCAGCGCGCCCACCCTCGCCGACGGCCAGCGCTTCTACGCCGATGTGAAGGGGCGCATGAAGGCGCTGGGGCGCGACCCGGAACACCTGAAGATCCTGCCCGGCTGCTTCGTGGTGGTGGGCGCTACGCCGGAGGAAGCGAAGGCCAAGCGGGCGAGGCTGGACAGCCTGGTGCACTACGAAAGCGCCATCGCCACGCTCTCCATCGCGCTAGGCACCGATGCCTCGCGCTTCGATCCGGACGGGCCGCTGCCGCCGATCCCCGAGACGAACCAGAGCAAGAGCGGCCGCGAACGCGCCATCGCATTGGCAGAGCGCGAGGGGCTGACGGTGCGGCAATTGGCGCAGCGGCTGGGCGGCTATGCCGGGCTGGCCATGGTCGGCACCCCGGCCATGATCGCGGAGGAGATGGAGGCCTGGCTGCACGGGCGGGGCTGCGACGGCTTCAACATCATGTTCCCCTGGCTGCCCGGCGGGCTGGACGAGTTCGTGGACCAGGTGGTGCCGGAATTGCAGCGCCGCGGCCTGTTCCGCCGCGACTACGAAGGCACCACGCTGCGCGACCATCTCGGCCTGCCGCGGCCGGGGAACCGGTTCTTCGGTTGAAGCATCTTCAAGCCGGGTGGAATCGCCCGGTGGATCGGAAAACGCGATAGGACAACCCGCCTCGGCGCCGGCCGGGTCAGGCCCAGCCCAACTCCTTCAGCGCCATGCCGGAATTCCAGATCTTGGTCATATGGGCGATCTTCCCGCCCTCGAACTGCATGACATAGACGTAGTCGGTCCGCGTCGTCTTCCCGGTCGGCGGGACGGGGCCACCGGCCAGATGCGTGCCGATGAAGACGGCATAGGCGCAGACATTGTTGCGCTCGGCATCCACGGCGAAGGATTTCAGCTCATACCGCCCGTCCGTGAGCACGGTCAGGATGCCCTTCATCCATTCGGTGTAGTCGCGCAGCGTCCGCACCTCTGCCAGCGGCTCCGCCTGCGCGGCGAAGCTCGCATTGGGCGTGCAGTAGGCGCTGCACCCCTCCCAGCCCTTGCCGGTCTCGCAGGCCGTGAAGAATGCCTCGGCGGTCTCGCGGATGGATGCCATGTTTTCCTCCCTTGGCGGGGCATGGCTCCTGGCCGCCCGCAGGGGAAGCCTATGGCGCGTGTCACGGCGCGCCGAATGCACAATTCCTTGTACGCGCCCTTCAGGGCTGGTGCGCGGCCACTTCCTGGCCGCGGAACATCCCCGCCAGCCTCGCCACCACGTCGCCGATCCGGCGCTGGCGGCCGGTATCTATGGAGACGGTGGCGGTGACGCCGGCGCGCAGGGGCGGCTCCCCGGCATGGGGCAGCAGGCGGATGCGGACCGGCAGGCGCTGCACCACCTTCACCCAGTTGCCGGAGGCGTTCTGCGGCGGGAGGATGGCGAATTCCGCGCCGGTGGCGGGGCTGATGCTCTCGACCTCTCCCTGCCAGGTGACCTCCGGGTAGAGGTCCAGCACCACCTCCGCCCGCTGCCCGATGCGGATATTGGTCAGGGTGGTCTCCTTCAGGTTCGCCTCCACCCAGGGGCGCTGCTCCGAAACCAGGGAGAAGACCGGCGTGGCGGCGCGCAATTGCTCGCCGGGCTGCAGGCGCATGTTCACCACCGTGCCGCCGACCGGCGCCCTCACGATGGTGCGGGAGAGGTCCAGCGCGGCCCGGTCCCGTTCCGCGAGGCGTTCGCGCACGCTGGGGTGCTCCTCGGCGGGCAGATCAGGGTCCCCCTTCAGCGTGGTCAGCAGCCGTGCGAGGCGCTGGCGCAGCACGTTGACCCGTTCCCGCGCCACCTGGGCCTCGTTCCGGGTTTCCTCCATGCGCGTCGCCGGGGCGACGCCGCGCGAGGCCAATTCCTGTTGCCGGCGGGCCTGGCGCAGCAGGTATTCGGCGCGGCTTTCCAGCTCGCCCAGTTCCGCTTCGGTCTCGCGGTAGGTGGCGCGGGCGGTCTCCACCAGGGTCCGGGCGGCGTCCAGCTCCGCCTCGGCCTTCGCCATCGCCAGGCGGAAGGGCTCGGGGTCTATGCGCAGCAGCACGGCGCCGGCCGCTACCCTTTCGTGGTCGCGCACCGCCACTTCCTGCACGCGGCCGGCAATCTCCGGCGCGACCTGCACGATATGCGCCTTAACATAGGCGTTCTCGCTGGTGACGTAGCGCCCGCGGGATTGCCAGAGGACCAGCCCGCCTGCCGCCGCCAGCAGCGGCACGCCCAGTAGCAGCGCCAGCCGCAGCAGGGCTCCGCGGCCGAGCCGCAACCGGCTCATGGCAGGGTGGCGG
>JAEWCI010000580.1 GCA_023390705.1 Pseudomonadota bacterium | reverse complement strand
GGCGCGGGCGCCTCCGTCCCGAACAGGCCGGGGCCTTCGGGGGCCGGCGGCTCGGGCAGGGCCTCGGGCCCCGCAGCCTCGGTTTCGGGTTCGGCCTGGCCGAAGAGGTTGGCGGACATCGCGTCGGTCTCTTCGTTGCTCGCTTGGGCGGCGGGCCGCCCGGCGGGGTGGCCGACGAAGGGGCCGGCGGAGGTGGAAGGCCGGCTAACGACCCGGGCAAGAACCCGTTACGGCTGCTTCCTTCCGGACCTGACCGGGTTGGCGAGGAGCCCGTCCGCGCCGACCTTCCGATGGCAGGATATCATGCGGCAGCGTCCGAAACACAATGGGGTATGGCGTAACGGTCGCGCGGCCCGTGGCGGTCCCCTCCGGCGGGAGGGGACGCCAGGCCCTCAGAACAGCGCGTAGCCGCCGTCGATCAGGAAGCTGTCGCCGGTGTGGAAGGCGCTGGCGCTGCTCATCAGATAGACGGCGATGCCGCCGAAATCCTCGGGCTGGCCCCAGCGGCGCATCGGCACGCGCGGCAGGACATTGCCGGCGAATTTCGGGTTGGCGACGGATTTTGCCGTCATGTCCGTCTCGATCCAGCCGGGCAGGATGGCATTGGCGGTGATGCCATGGCGCGCCAGTTCCACCGCCAGCGCCTTGATCATGGAGACCAGGCCACCCTTGGTCGCGGCATAGTGCTCGTTGCGCGCCGCGCCCTCGATGGCGGCCAGGCTCGCCGTGCCGACCAGCCTTCCGCCCTTGTCGCCGGCCTCGGCGCGTTCCTTCATGTGCCGGGCGGCGGCGCGGAAGGTGTAGAAGGCGCCGTCCAGGTTCACCCGCAGCACGCGGCGCCAGTCCTCGGCGGTGAATTCGGTGAAGGGCGTCTGCTTGCCGGAGGAGATGCCGGCATTGGCGAAGCAGCCATCCACCCGGCCCATGACGCGCAGCGATTCGGCGAAGGCGGCCTCCACCGCGGTCTCGTCCCCGACATCGCATTGCAGGGCCAGCACGCGGGTGCCGTGCTTCGCAAGGCGGTCGCGCGCCGCCTCGTTCTTGCCGGCATTGGTGCCCCAGATCACCACATCGGCGCCGGCCTGGGCCATGGCTTCCGCCATGCCGAGCCCGATGCCGCCATTGCCGCCGGTGACCAGCGCCACCTTGCCGCCGAGGTCGAAGGGAGAATAGGCCATCTCATCGTTCCTTCCCGATCACCGGGCAATTGCCTCCTGCCGGGGCGGAGGGCAAATCGGGGGAAGGCGCCGCCTTCCCCCGGGATGATCCTGCCGCGCCATCCCGGCCCCCAAAGGAGGCGAAGCCGGACTGGGGCCTCCCTTCGGGTCGGCCGGCATTCTCCCTCCCTCACCGGCCGCGCCGACGGGGCCCTTCGACGCCTCAGCCCTGTACGGCGTTCGGCAGCTTCCGGATCACGTCGCTCCACTTGCGCCGCTCTGCCGCAACGAAGGCCTCGAATTCCTCGGGGGTAGAGGGGGTCAGGTAGAGGCCCATCTGCTCCATGCGCTGGCGATAGCCTTCATTCCGGAAGGCCTCGTTCATCAGCGTGTTCAGCCGCCTGACGATCGGCTCCGGGATTCCCGCCGGGCCGACCAGGCCGTACCAGGCAGTCGCCTCATAGCCCGCGACGCCCTGCTCATGCACCGTCGGCACATCGGGAAGGGCGGAGATGCGCTCCTTCCCGGTGACCGCCAGCGCCGTCAGCTTGCCTTCGCGGATGAGGTTGATCGCGGTCGAGCTGCCGAAGGTCAGGTCCACCCGGTCGCCCAGCAGGTCCTGCACGACATAGGCGCCGCCACGATAGGGAACATGGGTGAGCTCGATGCCCGTCATCAGCGCCAGCAGCTCGCCCGAGAGATGCTGCGTCGTGCCAACCCCTGCCGAGCCATAGCGCAGCTCGCCCGGGTGGCGGCGGGCATGCTCGATGAGGTCGTTGATCGTCCGGAAGCCGAGGCTTCGGCGGGCAATGACGATGTTCGGGGTGCTGGCGACCGCGCCGATATAGGTGAAGTCCTTCTCCGCGTTGAAGGAGAGGTTCGGATAGATCATGTGATGGTAGGAGAGCGGGCCGGTCGAGGCTGTCCAGAGCGTGTACCCATCCGGCCGGGCACGCGCCGTGAGCTCGGCGCCCAGATTGCCGCCCGCTCCCTGCCGCAGCTCCACCACGATCGGCTGGCCGAGCCGTGGCGAGATCAGGTCTCCCAGGCCGCGCGTCAGCATGTCGGGCGCCCCACCGGGCGAAAAGGTCACGATGATGCGGATCGGCCGGTCGGGCCAGCCGCCCTGGGCCTCCACTCGGCCGCTGGCGAGCAGCGAGGCCCCGGCAAGGGTCAGTATTGTCCGGCGTTGCATTTGTATTTTCTCCCTGGCGGCAGGATTGGCGCCTGACGCTCGGCCGCGGGTTATGCCCGCAGTTCCCGCGATTTCCAAAGACCCCGTGGGGCCTGATGGGGGAGCGCGGGAGGGGGCGGCACCCCTCTGGTGGCAAACCCTACCCGATGACGAAGCGCGCCACGCTGCCGCGGCGGTTGGGCGCCACGTCCAGCCGGGCCGGGATGCGTTCGCGCAGTTCCGGCACATGGCTGATGACGCCGACCAGCCTTTCGCCCACCTGCAACCGGTCCAGCACCCCCATGGCCATCTCCAGCGCCTCGGGGTCCAGCGTGCCGAATCCCTCATCGATGAAAAGCGCGTCGATCCGCCGCGCCCCGGCATGGGCCTGCACGGTATCCGCCAGCCCCAGCGCCAGGGCCAGGGCGGCGCAGAACCCCTCGCCGCCGGAGAGGGTGGCGGCCGGACGCACCCCGCCGCTCCATTCGTCCAGCACCTCGATATCCAGGCCGATGGCGATGTTGCGCCGCTCCGGGTCCTCCACCCGGCGCAGCACGTAGCGGCCCTTCAGCATCTCGCGCAGACGGTGGTTGGCGGCGGCCAGCGCCTCGTCCAGCAGGCTGCGCAGCACGAAGCCTTCCAGCGAAAGCCGCTTCTCGTTGCGGCCGGCGGTGAGGTCGGCAAGGCCCTGGCGCAGCGTCCAGGCGGCTTCGGCCTCGGCGAAGGCGCGTTCGGCGGCCAGGATGTCGCCGCGCAGCGCCTCGGCCCGGGCAAGCTGGGCGCGCAGGGTGGCGG
>JAEWCI010000363.1 GCA_023390705.1 Pseudomonadota bacterium | reverse complement strand
CCCGGCTGGCCGATCCGCGGCTGCAGGGCGTGGCCGGGGCCATGGAAGGCGTGCTGGACGACCTGACCACCCGCCCGGACCGGCTGCCCCTGGCCCGCCGCTTTCTTGCCGTGCATCTGGACGGATTGGAACGCATCACGGAGAGGCTGGAGGCCGGCGCCGCCCCGCCCGAGACCATGCCTGCCCTGCTGGACGAACTGACCCGCACCGCCGGGGAACTGCGGGAGCGGCTCAGGCGTGAGGAGACGGAAGCGCTGGACATCCAGGTGAAGGTCCTGTCGGACCGGCTGCGCGAGGAGGGTTTCCGATGAGTGCGACGACGACCCCGGCCACCCCTGCCGAGGAGGCCCCCGTGAGCGAGGCCGCATCCGCCGCCCGCGACGCCACCGCCGCCGCCCTGCAGGCCGCGGCCGAATCGGTGCCCGAGGAACGCCGGCAGGAAGTCGAGCGGCTGGCGCAACAGCTTCAGGTCACGGACCCCGGCAGCATCCTCCGCTTCGGGCAGGAAGCGCAGAGCCGCGCCACCGCCGCCGCCGACGCCATGCTGGAAGGCGCCCGCAACCGCGAGGCGGGGGAGGCGGGGGTGACGCTCTCCACCCTGCTCGGCACGCTGCGCGGCTTCGACATGGGCAGCCTTTCCGCCAAGCGCGGCTTCTTCGCCCGGCTGTTCAACAGGGCAGGGGCCGAGGCGGCCCGGGTGCTGCAACGCTATGAGACGATCAAGGGCCAGGTGGAGGAAGTCGGCGACCGACTCGACACCCACCGCACCCGGCTGCTGGAGGATGTGGAGAAGCTGGAGCGCCTCTATGGCGCGACACTGGAATGGTTCCACGCGCTCGGCGACCACATCGCCGCCGGCGAACTGGTGCTGAAGCGGGTGGATACCGAGGCCGTCCCGGCGGTGACGCGGGAGGTGGAGAGCGGCGACGCGGTGGCGGCGCAGCGCCTGCGCGACCTGCGCGCGGCGCGCGACGAGCTGGAACGCCGCGTCCACGACCTGAAGCTGACCCGCCAGGTGGCGATGCAGGCGCTGCCCTCCATCCGCCTGATCCAGGAGAACGACAAGGCCCTGGCGGCCAAGATCCAGAGCGTCATCGCCAACACCGTGCCGCTGTGGCGCCAGCAGCTTGCCCAGGCGCTCGCCATCCAGAACATGCGGGAGGCCGGGCGGACGCTGAAGGAGGCGACCGACCTGACCAATGAATTGCTGACGGCCAATGCCGAAAGGCTGCGCCAGGGCAATCTTGAGGCCCGCACCCAGCTCGAACGCGGCGTCTTCGATATCGAGGCGGTGAAGCGCGCCAATGCCTCGCTGGTGGCGACCATCGAGGACAGCCTGCGCATCGCCCAGGACGCCCAGGCGCAGCGGGCGGCGGCCAGCAAGGAACTGGAGAAGGCCGAGCAGGAGATCAGGCGGGCGCTGCTCTCGGCCCGAACCAGGGCCGGGGTGCCACCACGGCCCTGAACGCCTGTCCATGGCGGGGCCGCGGTGTCCCGCCGGATCGGAGCGGCCGTTCCGCTCATACCGGTCTTGCGGGCCTGTTGAAAAACTCAGCGCCCTCGGGCGCCACCTCAACCTATCGCTGCCATCGCGTGGAGACGGCTGCAACAGGCTGATTTCCACGCCTGGTTAGGACCCTTTTTCAACAGGCCCCTTGCGCAGTCCTGACCCATGGCCGGCAGGTGCGCGGCCGGTATGATTCATTGTTTGGCGCGCAGCCGCCACACCAACCCTGCGCGCCGGGTATCAGCCCCCGTTGACGCGGGCGCGCGGCGGCGGCGTGATGCGGCGCAGGGAAGGGAATGCTCCGATGATCCTCCGCCGCACTCTGCTGGCCGCAGGGCTGGCTGCCTCGCTCGCCGCCCCGGCCATCCTCCGGGCGCAATCCCCCTGGCCGAACGGACCTGTCCGCCTGCTGGTACCCTGGCCGCCCGGCGGCAGCGCCGATACCCAGGCGCGGCTGCTGGCGCAGCAATTGCAGGCCATCCTCGGCGTACCGGTGGTGGTGGAGAACCGTGCCGGCGCCTCGGGCAGCATCGGCACGCGGGAAATCGCCCGCGCCGCGCCGGATGGCAATTCCTGGGTCTTCGTCTTCGATACCCACGCCACCAACCCCTTCTTCATCCGTGATCTCGGCTTCGACACGCGGCGCGACCTGCAGCCGGTGATGCTGGTGGCGACATCGCCGATGATGCTGACGGCGATCAACAGCCGTCCCTGGCAGAATGTGCAGGACATGCTGGCGGCGGCACGGGCGCGGCCGGAGTCCATCACCTATGGCACCGTCGGCATCGGTAGCCTGGCGCATCTGACGATGGAGCTGTTGCAGGGCGCCACCGGCACGAAGCTGGTGCATGTGCCCTATCGCGGCGGCAGCCCGCTGAATGCCGCGGCGGCGGCGGGCGACCTCGATCTCGCCATCTCCACCGCCGCCGGCATGGGCAACCTCATCCCCCGTTCGGTGCGGCCGCTGGCGCAGACCGGGCATCCGCGTTCCAGCCATTGGGCGAATATCCCGACGCTGATCGAATCCGGCGTGCCGGGCATCGCGGTGCGCGCCTTCTGGGGCATCCTTGGCCCGGCGAGGATTCCGGAGCCGATCCTGGCGCGCTTCCACGCCGCGCTCGTGCAGGCCATCAACCACCCCATGGTGCGGGACCGCATGGAGAACGGGCTCGGCATTGATGTCGTCGGCTCGACACCCGCGGAATTCGCCAGCTTCCTCGATCAGCAGATCGAGACCTGGGGCAAGGTGGTGCGGGAGAGGGACATCAAGGCTGAGTAGCGCCCCGGGACGCCGGCCGGCGCGCTGGCGGCCGCCAGCTCCGCGGCTTCCGCCGCGTCGCGCGCAGCCTCCGCACAG
>JAEWCI010000566.1 GCA_023390705.1 Pseudomonadota bacterium | reverse complement strand
ACGCCACCGCGCGCCACCGCGCCGCCCTGGCCGAACACGGCCCCTGCCCGCATCACCGCCGCGGCTTCGCGCCGGTGGACCAGGCGCGGCTGCCGGGGCTGGCGGGCGCCACCACCAGGGTGGCCGCTCGCGGCTGAAAGGGCAGGGGTCAGCCGTCCCGCTGCCCCACGCCGGTGGGCGGTTCGCCCTCCAGATAGGTCGTGCCGAGGAAGACGCCGAGCTTCGGCAGGAAGGCGACGAACCGCGCCGGACCCGGCCCGGTGGCGGTAAAGGCGTGCGGCGTGCCGGCCGGCACGGCGATGGTGTGGCCGGCGCCGACCAGGCGGCGCTCCTCGCCCAGCCGGACATCCAGGCAGCCTTCCAGCACCATCAGCACCTCATCGGCTTCGGCATGGAGGTGCAGCGGGGCGCCGGCGCCGGGTTCCAGCACCGCCTGGCTGACCACGCAGCGCAGCCCCTCGGCCTCGCCGGCCAGGATGAAGCTGCGGTAGCCGGGGCGCCAGGGGATTTCCCTGGCCTCGGCATTGGCAATGACCGGCATCGCTCCCTCCCTGGGGGTTTGTATCCTGCCGGCCGGTTCACGGCTTCGGGCCAGCGGCCCTGCGCCGACCGGGCGGTTTGTATCCTGCCGGCCGATTCACGGCTTCGGGCCATGCGGCCCTGCGCCGACCGGGCGGTTTGTATCCTGCCGACCGATTCACGGCTTCGGGCCATGCGGCCCTGCGCCGACCGGGCGGCTCAGCCCGCCTTCAGCCCGTTGTCGCGGATCAGCTTCTCCACCACGCCGCGCTGGGCGGCCAGGAAGCTGGCGAAATCCTCGGCCGAGCCGCCGACCGGGGTGTAGCCGAGCGTCGCCATGCGGCTCAGCAGTGTCTCGTCCTTCAGCGCCTGCTGCGCCGCCTGGTTCAGCCGCGCCACCACGGGCGCCGGGGTGCCGGCGGTGACGAAGAGTGCGTTCCACTCGTTCAGCTCGAAGCCCGGGAAGCCCTGTTCGGCGATGGTCGGAATCTCCGGCAGGTTGGGCAGGCGCTGCGCGGTGGTGACGCCGAGCGCCCGCACCCGCCCTTCCCGCACCAGGGCGACCGAGGAGGCGACGGTGGCCATCATCATCGCCGTGGTCCCGGAGATGAGGTCGGGCATGGCGGCGGTGCCGCCGCGATAGGGCACATGCACCAATTCCAGCCCGGCCCGGTTGGCGAAGAGCACCGCGGCGAAATGGCTGGCGGTGAGGCTGCCCGGCGTGGCGTATGGCAGTTGCCCCGGCCGCGCCCTGGCCAGCGCCACCAGCTCCGCCACGCTGCGCGCCGGGGAGGAGAGGGGGACGATCAGGATCTGCGGGATGATCGCCGCCAGCATCACCGGGGCGAAGGCGGTGGCGTAGTCGAAGGGCAGGTTGCTCATCACCAGCGGATTGGCCAGGTGCGGGCTGGCATCCACCAGCAAGGTGTGGCCATCCGGCGCCGCCCGCGCCACCTCGGCCGCGCCGATCATGCCGGAGGAGCCGGGCCGGTTCTCCACCACCACCGGCTGGCCGAGCAGCGCCGACATCGGCGCCGCCAGCAGGCGCGCCGTGGTGTCTATGCCGCCGCCCGGGGTGTAGGGCGCCACCATGCGCAGCGGCCGGTTCGGCCAGCCCTGGGCGGTGGCGGGGCGGGCCAGCGGTGCCAGGGCGGTGCCGGCGGCCAGCGCCAGCGCGGCGCGGCGGTTCGGCCCGTGACGGGGCGGCGGTGCGGTTTCTGTCATGACGTTTCTGTCTCCCTGCCGCCGAGCATAGGCGCTTTCAGGGGAATTGTGCGGGAGAACCACCCGGCCGTGCTCCGGCCCTGGCGGGCAGGCGGTTCAGACCGCGGCGGCGGCCACCGGCGAACGGCAGCAACGGGCGATGAAGGCGAGGAAATCGCCTTCCCATTGCTGCCGGTTGGCGGCGGCGAAAACCTGGTGGCCATCGAGCGATGCCAGGCCGGGATATTCGCGCAGCGTGGCGGGGCGTCCGGCCGAATTGGCGGCGAGGAACAGCATCCGGCTGAATTCCGCCGGTGCCGAGCGGTCGCTCAGCATGTGCTGCAGCAGCAGGGGGCCATGTCCCCAGGCGGCGGCCAGCCCCAATTCCGTCACGCCGATATCGGCCCGCCGGGGCCAGACCGCGGTGGCCAGCGCGGCGGTGCCGGCATAGTCCTGCTGCGCCGCGGCCAGCAGTGCCACCACGCTGCCATGCGAAGCCCCGGCGATGGCGATCCGCGTGGCATCCGCCGCCGGGTGGCCGGCCCCCCAGCGCGCCGCCGCATTGGCGTCCCGCGCCCGGGCGGCGAGGTATTCCAGGGTCGCACCGGCATCGTGCAGCACCGAGGCCAGCTTCGGCCCCTCGGAGCCGCCATAGCCGCGCCCTTCCGGGATCAGCAGCAGGCAGCCGAGCTGCTCCGCCCAGCGCCGCTGGTCGGCCGCATTGCCGTGGATCTGCGGCCTCGTGCTGCGGTCGATGACCTCACCCTGCGGGGTCAGCATCACCTGCGCGCCATGGTTCCAGACCAGCACCGGAAAGGGGCCACGCCCGGGTGGCAGCACCAGCCAGAGCCGCTGTCGCAGCCCCTCCACGGTCAGCCAGTGTTCGATGACGCCAGGGGCGCAGGCACCGCCTGGTGCCGAAGGGGCCGGACTTCGCTGTCGGCGGAGATGCGGCTGCGGCGAAATGGCGGCTCATCCCGGCTGGCGGGTGCGGGGCACCCCTCGGATGAGGCGAGATTATCGGAGCTTGTTCGCGGTGCAAGCGAGTTCTGCCGGCGTCCTCCCGGCCCGAACCCCTGGCCCGGCCGTCGCACACGCGCCGGTTTGTTCCCGCCGGCCAGCATGGCTGCCTGTGAGGCACCGGATGGCTGGCCGCGGGGCTGCCCGGGTTCGGATACCGGGTTCAGATATCCGGATTCAGCGTCGCCGAAGTGCCGAAGGGGCGGCTGTCCGGCAGGTCGTCGCTTCGCCGCTCCGGGGATTCAGCCGATCCGGTTCCGCCCTCGCAGCATTGCCGGATGGCGTTCAGGCAGCGTTCGACGGACAGCCGCATGGCATGGTCCACGCTGCCATGTTCCGCCTGCATCCGCTGCGCCACCGCGGGCGGCGGCGTCACGGAAAGCCGCAGCGTCACCTGGCTGCGCCCTGCCTCGGGGGCGACCAGCAGTTCCCCGCGGTAATCCTGGTTGCTGTCGGAGCCCCAGCGCAGCCGGCGCGTCTCCGGCTCGGCCTTCAGCCAGCCGGTGTCGCGATAGGCATGGCCATCGGCCTCGCCTTCCAGCACCACCTTCCCGTCGCCCCCGTCCGTCGCCCGCCGCACCGTGGGCAGGTAGCGGGGCATGTTGCGGATATCGGCAAGGAAGGCGAAGACCTCCGCCGCCGGCCGGTCTATTGCGATGTGTCCGGTGAACTCGCCCATCCGGCCCCTCCTTTTCTGCTTCTCTGCCGGCGCCAGGGCCAGCCCCCGGCCAACGTGCGGCGGCCTGCGGCGGTTGCCCCCGTTGCCCGGCATCCTCCGCTGCCGCACCTTGTCGCCATGTCCAGCCAGACCACGCCGACCGCAGGCCAGTCCCCGCCGCAGCCGAGGCTGCATCCCCCCGTCCTGACCGGCCTGACCGGCAGGCGGGCGCTCGTCACCGGCCATCGCGGCGGCATCGGCCGCGCCATTGCCGCCACGCTGGAAGCCGGCGGAGCGCGGGTGGAGGGGCTCGACCTGCCGGAGGTGGACCTTGCCGAGCTCGGCGCCCTGCCCGGCGCGGTGCGGGCGGCGGTGGCGCGGCTGGGCGGACTCGACATCGTGGTGAACAATGCCGGCGCCACCATCCTGGGCAGCCTGGTGGACACCCCGATCGCCGAGGCCGAACGCCTGTTCCGCATCAATGTCCTGGCGCCCTTCGCCATTCTCCAGGCGGCGATCCCGGAGATGGTCAGGGCCGGCGGCGGGGCGGTGGTGAACATCGCGTCGGACCAGGCGCTGATCGGCAAGCGGGTTTCGGCCGCCTATGGCGCCAGCAAGGCCGCCATCGCGCAGTTGACGCGCAGCGCCGCGCTGGACTGGGCCCCGCAGGGCATCCGCTTCAACTGCATCGCCCCCGGCAGCACGGATACGCCGATGCTGCGCCGGGTGATCGGCGAACTCGCCGCCCGCTACCCGGACCGCTACAGCGCCGGCAGCGAGGCCGCCTATGCCGCCGCGGTGCCGCTCGGCCGCTTCGCCGACCCCTTCGAGATCGCCGCGGTGGTGGCCTTCCTGGCCAGCGACCATGCCAGCTTCGTCACCGGCATCGTCATGCCGGTGGATGGCGGGACCACGGCGGAATGAGCACGCGGGAACGGCCACTGGCCCTGGTCACCGGCGGCACCCAGGGCATCGGGCTGGCCTGTGCCATGGCGCTGGCCGGGGCCGGCTGGCAGGTGCTGGCGGCCGCCCGCCGCCCCCCCGCCGGGCCCTTGCCGGAAGGCGTGGCATTCGCCGCCTGCGACGTCGCCTCGGCCGAATCCGTGCGCGCCCTCTTCGCCGGGCTCGGGCGGCTGGACCTGCTGGTGACCGCCGCCGGCAATGCCGGGGCCGATCCGGAGGAGGACGCCGACGAGGCGCACTGGACGGCGATCCGCAACACCAACCTGGACGGCGCCTGGCGCTGCTGCATGGCGGCGCGGGCCCTGCTGCCGGAGGGGACGGGGCGGATCGTCACCATCGCCTCGGTGCTCGGGCTGCGCGGGGTGCCGGACCAGGTTGCCTACACCGCCGCCAAGCACGGGGTGGTGGGGCTGACCCGGGCGCTCGCGCTGCAACTGGCGCCGCGCGGCATCACCGTGAACGCCATCTGCCCCGGCTGGGTGAGGACCGGCATGGCGGAAGCGCGCTGGCGCGAATTGGCGATGGACGAGGCCGCCGCCGCCGCCGGCACGCCCACCGGCCGCATCACCATGCCGGAGGAGGTGGCGGCGCTGGTGCTGTTCCTGGCATCGCCGGCCGCCGGCAACCTGACCGGCCAGGCCCTGGCGCTGGATGGCGGGGCCTCGGTATAGGCCCTGGTTTCGAAGCGACGGCCGGTGATACTGGTGGCGCATCTCTCGCCACTCGCCTGCCTGGCATCTAGATTGGCCCTATCCTTCAACTCGGGCGTGCCTGCGGAGACGAATTGCCGGAATGCTGACCTTGCCTTCATCGGTGCCGCTCGGGCCTGGGCGAAGCCTTTTCCGTAGCCGCCTTTCCTTTCCGGTTCGCCGGCGGCCGGCGCGGGAAGGCAGGGTGGCCCGGGCATGATCCTGCACGGGGACTCCCTGCCGGATGAGGCGGTGGTCGAGGCCGATGTATGCGTCGTCGGCGGCGGCCCGGTCGGCATCCAACTGGCGCGGCGCCTGGCCCGCCGCGGCATCCGGGTGGTGGTGGCGGAAAGTGGCGAGGAAGGGCCCTTCCCCCGCGCGCAGGACCTCAACACCGGCACGCTTTCCGGTCGCTGGGCCGGGGAGTTGCGCGACATCCGCATCCGCCAACTGGGCGGCACGATGCATGTCTGGGGCGGCAACTGCCGGCCGCTCGACCCCATCGATTTCGAGGCGCGACCCTGGGTACCGGACAGCGGATGGCCGATCCGCTACACCGAGATCGCACCATACATGGCCGACGCGCATGACGCGCTGATGTTGGATTCCTTCGACTACGAGGTGACCGAGCCGCTGCTCGTCCAGCCGCCGGAGGAAGCGCCGGCCTTCGAGGAAATCCATTTCCGGCTGAGCCGCCTGGTCTGCGGTGAGACTCCGCGGCACATGGGCGAGTTCACCGGATACCTCCATGCGGAGATGCGCGCCGCGGCCAATCCGCGCTACCTCGTGGGCGTCACCGTCTGCCAGATACTGTTGACCGCCGACCGCGGCAGCATCGAAGGCCTGTTCGCCATGACCTTCCAGGGCAAGGCGCTGCACCTGCGGGCCCGGGCTTATGTGCTGGCCACTGGCGGGATCGAGACCGCCCGGCTGCTGCTCGCCTCACGCGAGGACATGGCCTGCGGCGTGGGAAACCGGGGCGATTCGGTCGGCCGCTACTTCATGGAGCACCCGCACGGGCTGGGCGCGCTGCTGCTGGTGCGGCCCGACCGCAAGAAGCTGCTCGAGTCCTTCTCTCCCGGTGTGATCGGGTCGAACAGCGTGGTGCAGCGACGACTGCGCCTGACCGACGCCACCCAGCGGCGGCTGCAATTGCTTAATCTCAGTTTCCAGATCGTCGCCCAGCGATTGAAGCCCAGCGAGCAGGACATCTATTCCGAGGCCTTCGCCCGCGCAGCGGAGGGGGTTGAAGGTGCGGAGTCCTGGTTGCGCTACTACGTCGTCTTCCTCTCGGAGCAGGCGCCGAATCGCGAGAGCCGCGTTACCCTGGGCGAGCAGACGGATTTTTTCGGCATTCCCCAGGCCGATCTCTGCTGGCAGGTGACGGAGCAGGACCATCACACCGTAGCCGTCGCACTGGATCTCCTGCGCCGTGGCATCTTTAACGGCGATGGCCTGCACATGGTGCCGCGCATCGCGCCGCAGGTGGAAGATTGGGTGCTGGGCTGGGGGGCGCATCACCTCGGCACCACGCGGATGAGCCTTTCGCCGCGTGATGGCGTGGTGGACCGGGATTGCCGTATCCACGATCTCTCCAACGGCTTCTGCGCCGGCAGCAGCATCTTCGCCACCGGCGGCATGGCCAATCCGCTGCTGGCCTCGATCGGCTTCGCGCTGCGCCTGGCGGACCACTTGGCGATGCGGTTGCGCCATCTGCCGGTGCCGGCGGCCGAGGGCCGGTTGCGCCGCCCGCTCCTCTACACGCTGCGCGAAGCAGGCTGAACCTCGCAGTACGCGCCGGTATCGGGCTTCCTGGCCGATCCGCCGGCCTCCCGGTCGAGATCAGGTGCCGGCGCGGGCCTTGGCCCTGCGCAGCCAGGCGGCGGCCTGTTCCAGGCCGGGCGAGATCTTGGGCGCTTCGCGTGCCGTGTCGAGCACCTTCGGCAACTGGCCAGGCTGCAGCAGGGCGCGGGCTACCCCCTCCGCCTTCTGCCACCCTTCTTCGGCTCATACCCGCCGCCGCCCGGCCCGAGCGGCTTCGGTTTCCAGTCCTGCTTGCGCTCCTTCGTCGTGCGGCCCGCGCCGCGCGGCGTGGCTTCCTGCAGGGAACGCCCGGCCAGGTTGGCGTGCAGCGCCGGCGCCAGGGAAGTGGCGGCTTCCGCCCCAAGCTCCAGCAGTTCCAGCCGCTTGATCTCGTCGCGCAGACGGGCGGCTTCCTCGAATTCCAGGTCGGCGGCGGCGGCCTTCATGCGCTTTTCCATGTCGGCCATCACGGACTTC
>JAEWCI010000563.1 GCA_023390705.1 Pseudomonadota bacterium | reverse complement strand
CCCCCGCCCCCCCCCCCCCGCCCCCACGACGCTGCCCGGCAAAGAACGGCCCGCAGCGGCTTGGCCTCTGGTTCCGAACGGAGCCCAGGGCAGGCGAACGCATTCCCCCGGGGCCTCGGCGACCGGGGCGCCCTGCCGACCGGCTCTCTCTGCACGCCACCTTCGGGGTTGCCGGCCGGCATCACCCTGGGCAGGCTATGGCGCAGAGGAGACTGCCATGGCCGAAGCCGCATCCCCGCCGCCGGGCGGGCCCGAAGCCCAATTCCGCGCCTTCCTGCAGCAGGGCCGCTTCATGCTGCAGCACAGCCGCTCCACCGGCAAGCATGTCTACTACCCCCGCATCGCCCTGCCCGGCACCGGCGAGACCGATCTCGAATGGGTCGAGGCCAAGGGCACCGGCACCGTCTATGCCACCACGGTGAACCGCACGCGCGAAGGCAACACCAACCTGGCGATCATCGAACTGGATGAGGGCCCGCGCATGATGTCGCGGGTGGAAGGCATCGCGCCCGAGCAGGTGCGGATCGGC
Source organism: Pseudomonadota bacterium (assembly GCA_023390705.1). Taxonomy (GTDB): domain Bacteria; phylum Pseudomonadota; class Alphaproteobacteria; order Acetobacterales; family Acetobacteraceae; genus JAEWCI01. The sequence goes on along the minus strand of JAEWCI010000563.1, from coordinate 4,765 downwards.
ATGAAGGTCCGCGCCCGCATCGCGACCGAGGGTGGGGCGCCCATCATCCTGTTCGACCCGGCCTGAGGAGGCACGCCATGACCCACCCGATCCGCGGTCGCACCGCCATCATCGGCATCGGCAGCTTCGGCAATGGCGAAGCACCGGGCTGGAGCGCCACCGAGCTGATGTGCCAGTCCGCCATCCTAGCGCTGGAGGATGCCGGCCTCCCGCTTTCCGCCGTGGACGGCGTCTTCGCCGCCACCGCCAACCACGCCTTCCCGACCATGTCGGTGGCCGAATACCTCGGCATCAAGCCGCGCTATTTCGACGGCACCAATATCGGCGGCTCCTCCTTCGAGCATCACCTGCTTTCCGCCGCCCTGGCGCTGGATGCCGGGCTCTGCGAGGTGGCGTTGATCTGCTACGGCAGCAACCAGCGCACCGCCTCCGGCAAGCTGGTCCCCCTGAGCGAGCCGCAGCCCTATGAGGCACCCTACCGGCCGCGCATGCCGATGAACGCCTATGCCCTCGCCGCTTCCCGCCACATGCATGAATTCGGCACGACGCGGGAGATGCTGGCGGAAGTGGCGGTGGCGGCGCGCGCCTGGGCCAACCTCAACCCCGCCGCCTTCATGCATGGCAAGCCGCTGACGGTGCCGGACGTGCTGAATGCCCGCCTCATCAGCGACCCCTTCACCGCCTTGGATTGCTGCCTGGTGACCGATGGCGGCGGCGCCTGCATCATGGTGCGCGCCGACCGTGCGAAGGATGCGCCGCACGCCCCGGCCTATCTGCTGGGCTGCGCCGGTGCCAATTGGCACCGCACCATCAGCATGATGCCGGATCTGACGGTGACCGCCTGCGCCGAAAGCGGGCCACGCGCCTTCAGCATGGCCGGGCTGACCCAGAAGGACGTGGACCTGGTGATGCTCTACGACGCCTTCACCATCAACCCGATCCTGTTCCTCGAGGACCTTGGCTTCTGCCCGAAGGGCGAGGGCGGGCGCTTCGTCTCCGGCGGCCGCATCGCGCCGGGCGGCGAGCTGGCGGTGAACACCAATGGCGGCGGGCTGTCCTGCGTGCATCCCGGCATGTACGGCATGTACCTGATCATCGAAGCGGTGACGCAGTTGCGCCGCCAGGCTGGCGCGCGGCAGGTGCAGGATTGCGAGGTTGCCCTGCTGAACGGAAATGGCGGCACCCTTTCCAGCCAGATCACGGCCATCCTCGGCACCGCCGCGACCCTCTGATTCGGGGGAAGGCGGGGACAACGCGCGGGATTTGTCCTCGCCCCCTGCCTCCCGCAACTTCCGGTTCGTTCTGCTGGCCCTTGAAGGGCGCCGGAGTTTCGGTGTGGACAATTTACGCCGCTTCAGCCGGAAGCCCGCCTGTCTGGCTCTGGGGCGCGTCGCCGGTGCGCTGACGCTTGGTTCTCCCGCCACCTTCCTGCTCATCGGCGGATCGGGTGCGGCATGGGCCAGGATCGTGCCGCGCCGGCTCTTGCCCGGATCACGGCGCTGCCGCAGGCTGCGCGCCGCCTGGACCTGGCCGGCGCTGACCTGCAGCGTGGCTCCGGTCGAGGCGCTTGGCCTTCACCCCGCTTTCCATGGCGAACCGAACAGGTTTCGCCCGAAGGCGCCCTACGGCGGATTGCGTTCAGAATTGAACGCCAATCCGCCGTAGGTCATTGTTTGTCGAGCGGATTCACGCTCCCGGGCGTTCGCGCCCGTCCGCGGTCCGCTCTGGTAACCGGAGGGAACACCATGTCTGCCGCGGGCGGCCGCGAACTGGCCGATTTCTCGTCTCTCGATGCCCTTATCCGCCCGCGCTCCGTCGCGCTGATCGGCGCTTCCGACGACCCGGTGCGCATCGGCGGCCGGCCCATCGCCTATATGCTGGCGCAGAACTACGCGGGTGCGCTGTGGCCGGTGAACCTGCGGCGCAAGACGGTGCAGGGGCTGCCCGCCTTCGCCTCCGTCGCGGAGCTGCCGGCGGCGCCGGATGTCGGCATCATTGCGGTGCCGAGCGAACTGGCCATCTCCTCGGTGGATGAGCTTGGCAAGAAGGGCTGCCGCGCCATCATCTGCTTCTCCGCCGGCTTCGCCGAGATGGACGAGAAGGGCGAGGCGGCGCAGGAGGTGCTGACCGCCACCGCGAAGCGCCACGGCATCCGGCTGCTGGGGCCGAACTGCCTCGGCGTCTTCAACAGCGCGGCGAAATTCTACGGCACCTTCACCGCCAGCTTCGAGAAGGGCTGGCCGATCCCCGGGCGGATCGGCATCGCCTCGCAGTCCGGCGCCTATGGCACGCATGTCTTCGCGGCCTCGCTGGACCGCGGCCTCGGCACCGCCGCCTGCGTCACCACGGGCAATGAGGCCGATGTGGCGCTGGGCGACGTGCTGGGCTGGATGGCCCAGGCCGAGGAAGTGGACGTGATCTGCGCCTATGCCGAGGGCATCCGCGAAAGCACCCGCTTCACCGCGGCGCTGGACCTGGCGCGGCGCAACCGCAAGCCCATCGTCATGATGAAGGTGGGGCGCAGCCAGCTCGGCGGCCATGCGGCGAAGTCGCACACCGCCTCCATCGCCGGGGACGACACCATCACCCAGGCGGTGCTGGACGAATACGGCGTGGTGCGGGCGCGCACGACGGAGGAGATGCTGGACATCGCCTATGCCGCGACCCGGCGCATCTACCCCGCGCGCAACACGCTGGGCGTGCTGACCGTTTCGGGCGGCGCCGGCGTGCTGATCTCCGACGCCGCCGAGGCGGTGGGGCTGGAGATGCCGCCCATGCCGGAGGAAGCGCAGGCCCATCTGCGGGAGAAGGTGCCCTTCTGCGCCCCGCGCAACCCGGTGGACTGCACCGCCCAGGTGGCGAACGAGCCGGCGCTGATCCCGGTCTTCGCCGAAAGCGTGGCGGAGGATGGCGGCTATACCTCCATCCTCTCCTTCTGGTCGCAGACCGCGGCCGGCAGCAGCATCGGCCCGAAATTGCTGGAGCAGATGAGCGCGGTGCGGGCGAAATACCCCGACCGGCTCTGGGTCATGTCCATGCTGGCGCCCAACCGGGTGAAGGAGTACGAGGAAGCCGGCTGGATCTGCTTCGAGGACCCCTCCCGCGCGGTGGTGGCGATCGAGGCCATGGGCCGCTTCGGTGCCGCCTTCGAGAAGGCGGAGACCCCCGCCGCGCCGGTGCCGCTGCCCAAAGTGCAACTGCCCGAACACGCGCCGAGCGAGGCGGTGGCCAAGGCGCTGCTGGCCGGCGCCGGCGTGCCGGCGGTGCCGGAACATGCCTGTTCGGACAGCGAGGCGGCGGTGGCCGCGGCGGAGGGCATCGGCTACCCGGTGGTGCTGAAGATCCTCAGCCCGGACATCCTGCACAAGAGCGAGATCGGCGGCGTGCTGCTGGACGTGGCCGATGCCGATGCCGTGCGCCACGGCTTCGCCACCCTGCTGGAACGCGCCAGGCAGCACGCGCCCCATGCCCGCATCGAGGGCGTGCTGGTGGCCAAGCAGATCAAGGGCGCGGTCGAGATGGCCTTCGGCATCCTGCGCGACCCGGTCTTCGGGCCGGTGGCGATGGTGGGGCTGGGCGGCATCTTCATCGAGGTGCTGAAGGATGTCGCCTTCCGCCGCTGCCCCTTCGACGCCACCGAGGCCGAGCGGATGATCCGCTCGCTCAAGGGCTTCCCGCTGCTGGATGGCGCCCGCGGCAAGCCGAAGGCGGATGTGGCGGCGTTGGCCAGGGCACTTTCGGCGCTCTCCGCCTTCGCGGTGGCGGCCGGGCCGCGGCTCACCTCGGTGGACGTGAACCCGGTGCTGGTGCTGCCGCAGGGCCAGGGCTGCTACGCCGCCGATGCCGTCATCGAATTGGAGGGGGGGAGCCACTGAGATGGCGATCGTCTATGAGAAGCTGCTGAACTACCCCATCCCGGAAGTGCGGCAGACGCTGCGCTGGCAGGATGTGGCGCTGTACAATTTCTCCATCGGGCTCGGCCAGGACCCGATGGACGAAAGGCAGCTCGACTTCGTCTATGAGCCGCGGCTGAAGGTGATGCCCTCCATGCCGGTGGTGCTCGGCTCCCCCGGCTTCTGGTCGCGCAACCCGGATACCGGCATCGACTGGGTGAAGATCGTCCATGGCGAGCAGGGGCTGATCCTCCACAAGCCCCTGCCGACCGAGGGCGGGATCATCGGCCGTTCCCGCGTGACCGGCCTGGTGGACCGCGGCGAGGGCAAGGGCGCGCTGATGTATTCCGAGCGCGAGGTGCTGGACGCCGCCACGGGGGAGAAGCTGGCCACCCTCACCTCCACCAGCTTCCTGCGCGGCGATGGCGGCTTCGGCGGGCCGAGCGGCCCGGTGAAGCAGCCGCACCCCGAGCCGGAACGGGCGCCGGACATCACCCTCGACCTGGCGACCCGGCCGGAACAGGCGCTGGTCTATCGCCTGAACAGCGACCTCAACCCGCTGCATATCGACCCGCAGGTGGCGAAGGCGGCGGGCTTCCCGCGGCCGATCCTGCACGGGCTCTGCACCTTCGGCACGGTCTGCCACGCCCTGCTGCGGACGCTGTGCGACTATGACACCGCGAAATTCGGCCGGATGGACCTCCGTTTCTCCTCCCCGGTCTTCCCCGGCGAGACGATCCGCGCGGAAATCTGGCACGAACCGGGCGGTGCCGCCTTCCGCGCCCGGGTGGTGGAACGCGACAAGCTGGTGGTCAGCAACGGGCTGTTCCGCTTCGCCTGAGAAGCCGGGTCCGGGCGGGCGGCCCCTGGAC
>JAEWCI010000556.1 GCA_023390705.1 Pseudomonadota bacterium | reverse complement strand
AATTCCTTAAAGGCCGCGGCGCGAGAGGCTGAGCGTTGCCGAGGCGATGGCGAAGACCACCGCCGCGCCCAGCCCCAGCAACGGGCCGTTCTCCGGCGCCAACTGGAAGGCTACCGCCAGGACGGTGGTGCCGAGCGTGGTGCCCAGGAGCCGTGCCGTCGCCTGCATGCCGCCAGCCCCGCCGCTCCGTGCCTTGGGCGCTGCGGCGAGCATGGTTCGGTTGTTCGGGGTCTGGAAAAAGCCGAAGCCGATGCCGCAGCAGGCAATCGCCGCCACCAGCCAGGGCACGGCCCCACCCGGCGGCAGCAGCGCAACCACAAGTAGTGCCGCCGCCATCACCAGCATGCCGCCGGAAGCCAGGGTTGCGGTGGGCATCCGGTCCGAAAGCCGCCCCGCCACCGGCGCTACCACCGCCAGCGCCGCCGGCCAGGGGGTCATGAGCAGCCCGGTTTCCACCTGGCTGCGGCCGGCCGACTGCAGCAGGAAGGGCAGGGCAATGTAGCTGGCATACCAGGCCGCGAAGGCAAGGATGGAAGCCGCCACCGCGGTGGCCACCACCCGCATGCGCAGCAGGTCCAGCGGCAGCAGGGGCACGGGCTTGGTCAGTTCCCGCCGCACATGCAGCCAGCCGGTGCCGAGCCCGAGCGCCAGCAGCGGCACCCCGGCCACCGGCACCGTCAGCAACAGGTCGATGCCGAGGAAGAACAGCCCGAAGCTGGCGATGTTGAGCCCGGTGCCGGTCCAGTCGAAGCGCCGGCCGGTCCCGGGCGGGTCCGGCAGTACCCGCCAGCCCAGAGCCATCCCTGCCAGCCCGACCGGCACATTCACCAGGAACAGCCAGTGCCAGGAGCCCACCGCCAGGATCGCCGCCGCCAGGGTCGGCGCGGCGGAGGAGGCGATGGCGACGGTGAGCGCATTGATGCCGATCGCCTGGCCGAGTTGCCGCGCCGGATAGGTGTAGCGGATCAGCCCGGCGGTCAGGCTCATCACCGCCGAGGAGCCCAGCCCCTGCGCCATGCGGCAGAGCAGCAGGGTGGTGTAGTCGCCGGCCAGGCTGGAACCCAGCGAGGCCAGGGAGAAGACCCCGAAGCCGGCCAGGAAGACCCGCCGGAAGCCCATGGATTCGCCCAGCGCCGCCAGGGGCAGCAGGGTGGTCACCACGGTGAGCTGGTAGGCATTCATCAGCCAGGTAGCCGCCGCGGCCGAGACGCCCAGCTCCCGCGCCATGCCGGGCAGGGCCACGCCCAGCATGGCGCCGTCCAGCACCGTCATGACGATGGAGGCCAGGATGGCAGCGACGGCAAGGGCGCGCCGCGGCTGCGGCAGACCATCCTGGGTTTCGGACATGGAAGGACGGATACGCGAATGCGGGCGCCTGGGCGAGAGGGGGCGGCGGATCAGGCGGCCGCCGCCATGTCCCGGTCGATGGCCAGTGCGCCGGCGCGCAGCCGGGGGATCAACTCGCGGCCGAATTCGGCGGCATCCGTCAGCGGCTCGAAGCCGCGGATCAGGAAGGAATGGATGCCGAGCCGGTAGTAGCGCAGCATCGCCTGCGCCACCTGTTCCGGCGTGCCGACCAGGCAGGTGGTGTTGCCCTTGGCGGCCGCGGCGACGGCGATGGGCATCCACAGCCTTTCGTCATGCACATCCCCGCGGGAAGCGATTTCCAGGATGCGCTCGGCGGAGCGGTCCTGCGCGGTGGCGGGCAGGGTGCCGCTGGCTTGCAACTCCGCCAGGAAGCGCCGGGCCTTGTCCCAGGCCGCGCCCTCGGTGGGGGCGATGATCGGGCGGAAGCTCATGTTGAAGCGGGGCGTGCGGCCGAAACCGGCGGCGCGGGCACGGAATTCGGCCATGCGCGCCGCGGTCTCGACCAGGGGCTCGCCATACATGGCGAAGACGTCGCAGTGCTCGGCACCCATGGCCAGGGCGCCCTCCGAGGAGCCGCCGAAGAACAGCGGCGGATAGGGCTGCTGCACCGGCCGGGCGGCGGAGAAGGCGCCGCGCAGCCGGTAGAACTCGCCTTCGTGGTCGAAGGGCGCGGTTTCGGTCCAGAGCCGGCGCATGACGGAAAGGTATTCCGCGGCGCGGCGGTAGCGGGCCTCCTTGGGCAGGAAGTCGCCCTCGCCCTGCTGTTCGGCGTCGCTGATCCCGGCGATGACGTGCAGCGCCAGCCTGCCGCCGGTCAGCGCATCGAAGGTGGCGACGGAGCGGGCGGCGAGCGAGGGTGCGGCGACGCCCGGCCGGTGGGCGATCAGGAAGGAGAGGCGCTGCGTGTGCGCCGCGGCGAAGGCGGCGAGGTTGAAGCCCTCGGCCGAGGAGGAATAGTAGCCCACCAGCACCATGTCGAAGCCGGCCGCCTCATGCGCCTGGGCGAATTCCCGGATGAAGCCGGGCGAGATGCCGCCGGCGATGACATGCAGCGTCGCCCCCTGCGGCGGCGCGGCTCCGATCATGCCGATGACGCGAACGGGCATGCCCCGGCTTCCCTTCCCCTTGGACAAGGGGGATGCTCGGCCCGGTTGCGCGCCGCTGTCAACCGAGCCCGAAGGAAGGGTTTGCCCCCGGCGCCCGGCGGGTCTATCCCGCGCCCGGCTTTCCCGGAGCGCCCCCCGATGACCGATCTCGTCCCCGTCCGTCGTGCCCTGATCTCAGTTTCCGACAAGACCGGGCTGATCGAATTCGGCCGCTTCCTGGCCGGGCAGGGGGTGGAGATCCTCTCCACCGGCGGCACCGCCAGGGCGCTGCGGGAAGCCGGGGTCCCGGTGAAGGACGTCTCCGACCATACCGGCTTCCCGGAAATCCTGGACGGGCGGGTGAAGACGCTGGTGCCGCAGGTGCATGGCGGCATCCTCGGCCGCCGCGACCTGCCGGAGCATGTGGCGCAGATGCAGCAGCACGGCATCGCGCCGATCGACCTAGTGGCGGTGAACCTCTATCCCTTCGAGGCGACGGTGGCGAAGGGCGCGGCTTTCGAGGATTGCATCGAGAACATCGATATCGGCGGCCCGGCGATGATCCGCAGCGCCGCCAAGAACCACGCCCATGTCGCGGTGCTGACGGAACCCGCGCATCTGGCCGAGGTGCAGGCCGAAATGGCGGCGAAGGGCGGCACCACGCTCGCGCTGCGCCGCCGGCTGGCGGCCGCCGCCTATGCCCGCACGGCCGCCTATGACGCCGCCATCTCCGGCTGGTTCGCGCGGCAGGAAGCCGGGCAATTCCCGCCGCGCCTCGCCTTCGCCGGGGTGCTGCGCCAGGGGCTGCGCTATGGCGAGAACCCGCACCAGCAGGCTGCCTTCTACGTGGACGGCTCCGACCGCCCCGGCCTGGCCACCGCGCGGCAGGTGCAGGGCAAGGAGCTTTCCTACAACAACCTGAACGACACCGACGCCGCCTTCGAGGCGGTGGCGGAATTCGACGAGCCGGCCATCGTCATCGTCAAGCACGCCAATCCCTGCGGCGTGGCGGTGGCGGAAAGCCTCTCAGCCGCCTGGGACCGCGCCCTGCTCTGCGACCCGGTTTCGGCCTTCGGCGGCATCGTTGCCGCCAACCGCACCCTGGATGCCGCGGCAGCGGAGAAGATCGCCGCCATCTTCACCGAGGTGGTGGTGGCGCCGGATGCCGATGAAGGCGCCCAGGCGGTATTCGCGAAGAAGAAGAACCTCCGCCTGCTGCTGACCGGCGGCCTGCCGGATCCGGCGGCCCCCGGCCTGCTGGTGAAGAGCGTGGCCGGAGGCTTCCTGGCGCAGTCCCGCGATGCCGGCCGCATCACGGCCGAAACGCTGAAAGTGGTGACCAGGCGGGCGCCGACGCCGCAGGAAGTTGCGGACATGCTCTTTGCCTTCCGCGTCTGCAAGCATGTGAAGTCCAACGCCATCGTCTATGCCAAGGGCCTCGCCACGGTCGGCATCGGCGCCGGGCAGATGAACCGGGTGGAGAGCAGCCGCATCGCCGCCTGGAAGAGCGAGGCCGCCGCCAAGGCCGCCGGCCTGCCGGAACCGCTGGCAAAGGGCAGCGTGGTCGCTTCCGACGCCTTCTTCCCCTTCGCCGACGGCCTGGAGACCGCGGCGGCGGCGGGCGTGACGGCGGTGATCCAGCCCGGCGGCAGCATCCGCGACGCCGAGGTGATCGCCGCCGCCGACAAGGCGGGGTTGGCCATGGTGTTCACCGGCATGCGGCATTTCCGCCATTGAGGCGCGCCGGCGGTGCATGCCGGCGATGCTGTTCCTTCGCCATGGCCGGGTTTCGGTGCTCTTCGCCCCTGATCCGGCCATCTCTGACCGGCACCTGCTCCTCGCCGGGTTTGACCCGGCCGCCGCTACGCCGCCATCCGCCTGTTGAACGCTGCCGGCAGCACCACCTGCCCGCGGCCACGGAGGAGATCGCATGGACGAGCTGATTGCCGGTTACCGCCGCTTCCGCCAGGAGAACTGGCCACAACTCCGCCAACGCTTCGAGGCCCTGGCCGAGCACGGCCAGCACCCGCACACCATGATCATCGCCTGTTCCGACAGCCGCGTGGATCCGCAGATGATCTTCGCCGCGGCGCCGGGCGAGCTTTTCGTGGTGCGCAACGTCGCCAACCTGGTGCCGCCCTATATGCCGGACGCGGTCTTCCACGGCACCAGCGCGGCGGTGGAATTCGGCGTGCGGGTGCTGAAGGTGGGGCATATCGTCGTGCTCGGCCACGGCCTGTGCGGCGGCATCCGTGCCCTGCTGGAAGGCACGCCGCCGGAGGCGCGGGACTTCGTCGCCGGCTGGATCGAGATCGCCCGGCCGATCCGCGCCAGGGTGCTGAGCTGCGAGCCGGTCGAGGCCCGCCAGGAACTGGCGGAGCACGAGGCGGTGCGGCTTTCGCTGGCCAATCTGCTGACCTTCCCCTGGGTGGCGGAAGCGGTGCAGGCAGGGCGGCTGCGCCTGCATGGCGCGCATTTTGCCGTCCACACCGGCAAGCTGGTCCTGCTGGGCGAAGACGGCAGCTTCACCCCGGCCTGAGGGGCTGGCACGAGCCGCTCAGAGGATGCGATATTTGCGCTTCTGGAATGGGGCGAATCGACGCCCCAAGGAGGGGCGATGTCAGCAGAAACGATCCTCGTTTTGGGCACAGTCGGCTTAGTGCTCTTGTTGCAACTGACATCTCTCTTGCGGCGATCTCAACCCGAGGTCGTCTCGCAACAGGCAATGGGCGGTCTGCAGTCCTCGATTGATCGACAAGCAACGCAAATTGCCATGCTGCAAGGTGAAGTTAAAGCTGATCTCGCCCGCCAATCCAGCGATTTAGCGGAAAAGCTTGGAGCGGTTGCCATCGACCAGACTCGCGCGCTGAATGAAGGACTGAATGACCAGCGACGCATGCTGCAAGAACATGCTGACCGCGCTGATGCTCACAACAAGGCGTTAGCCGAACAGCTCAGCCGTGATGCTGCTGAACTGCGTGATAAGCAGCAAGCGCAGCGCGACGCCCTGGCTGAACAGGCTGTCCTGTTGCGAAGGGACCTGACAGCGGGGATTAGCGAGGTCCGCCAGATAATCGAGACGCTCAAGATAGCGCTGATCGAAGGACATAATGCACTAGGTGAAGGGCTTGCCGGAAGGCTTGCAAAGGATGTTGAGGACACCCGAGCAATCTTGGAAGGCCATCGCGCTTCGCAGCTTAAGGAAGCGGCTGCGCTTCGTACCGACCTGAGCAAGAGCATTACGGATCTCAATTTGGCGGTCGAGACAATGCGGACTGCGCTATCTGACGGTCAATCAAAGCTCGCGGCTGCGTTAAATGAAGGCCAAAAGGGAATCGGCGACAGCTTGACTGTGCAGTTGACGAAACATCATGGTGATGTGCGCGCTTTTCTGGAAATTTACCGAGATGGCCAAGTAAAGGAAGCGGCGGCATTCCGGGCTGATTTGGGTAAGGGTATTGCTGACCTCAACTTGGCAGTCGAGGCTTTCCGGGCTGTGCTGCTTGAAGGGCAGGCAAAGTTTTCGCAGATTATTTCTCTGGAAATGTCGCAGGCACGCGATTTGATTGACCGAAAATCAGAAGAAAATCGTAATCAAGTAGATGTCAAGCTAAAGGAAATTCGTGAAATAAATGAAGCAAAACTGGCCGAAATTCAAAAATCAGTAAATGAACAATTGCAGAGTTCTGTTGAAAAGCAGATGAGTGAGAGCTTCAGTCGTGTGATCGACCAGTTTACAGCGATCCAGCATATGATGGGAAATGTTCAGGCCGTAGCCTCTCAAGTAGGAGACCTCAAGCGGCTATTTGGTAATGTGAAAGCGCGTGGTGGATGGGGCGAGGGGCAGGTCCGCTCGTTGCTCGAGGACATTCTACCTGCCGGCACGTGGGAGACGAATGTTCGTTTGCGAGAAGACAGCATGGATATGGTGGAATTCGCAATTACTATGCCAACGCAGGGAGGGCAGCGAGCGGTATTGCCGGTAGATGCCAAATTTCCGACAGAGGATTATGACCGCCTGCTCCTTGCGGCCGAGGCAGCGGATATCGAGGCTGAGCGTAACGCCCGAGCCGCACTGGAACGACGCATCCGCCAAGAGGCAGCCAAAATTGCTGCCAAATATATATATCCGCCGCGTACTGTGGAATTCGCGGTGCTATATCTACCCAACGATGGATTGTATGCGGAAGTTGCACGCATACCTGGTCTGACGGACGAAATAGGCCGAGTGCATCGTATATTTGTGCTTGGTCCAAGCTTGCTACCTGCCATGCTGCGAACCATACAACTTGGTCATGTAACGCTTGCTCTATCTGAGAATGCAGAAAGCGTGAGAGACCTGTTGGCTGCCACCAAGGCAGAGATGAAGAAAATGGATGATGTTCTAACCTCTCTGGGCAAGCAGGTTGGAACTGTATCCAATACTATTGGAAAAGCTCAAACCAGAACCCGCGCCATTAACAGAAAATTGCGTGGAGTGGAGGTAATAGCGGCCCCGAAAGCTGAGGCAATTCTCGAGCTGAATGACGAAGAACTGTCTGAGGAGGAGCTGGGCTGAGCGCGCTGCAACTGCAATCGGCGCTCGGCCTGCCGTTGCTCTGCGTGCTGGCCTGGGTGCTGGGGGGCTGCCGCCGCGGCGTGCCGCTGCGCACCGTGGTGGTGGGGCTGGCTGCCATGC
>JAEWCI010000537.1 GCA_023390705.1 Pseudomonadota bacterium | reverse complement strand
TCCGTGGTCCAGCACCATCCGTACCGCTCGTTGCCGCACCTCAGGCGAAAACCGGTTCGACGTCTTCTTCGTCATGGCTCCAACCTCTCAAGGTTTGAAGCCTCCGGCAAACCCGGGGCGGTTCACCTCGATGCGGGCCGGAGCTATGCCTTCGATGCCGATGGCGGCCTCCTCCGCCTCGCCTCGGAGGCATACCGGCTCCGTCTAGCGCACCTGTTCGATCCCTACCTCGCGGTCAGCGCCTCCCAAATTGAGGCACTCCCTCACCAGATCACCGCCGTCTACGGCGAGATGCTGCCCCGCCACCCACGGCGCGCTCTTCCAAGATTTCGTCCAGCACGGCGTGCGAGAAGGAGCGGCGGCCGGGGTCCTCGTCGGCCTGCAGGGCAGCCTCGTGCATAAGCCCGCGCACGGCGAAATGCGCCAGCAGCAGGCCCCAGAACTCCTGCCGGACCAACTCCGGGGTCTTGCTGCGCAGCACGACCTGTGCCTCGCGGAGTTGCGTCTTCAGTTCGGCGAGCGCGCCCTCAATTTCCCAGCGTTCGTGGCAGAGCGCGGCCAGTTCCGCCGCGGGTGCCTTCGCCGGGTCGAGGATCGTGGTCACCAGCCGATAGAGCGGCTCGAATTCGGCGATGCCTCCCGCCGGTATTCGGCAACGCGCACCCGGACGCCGCCTGGCGGTGCCGCCGGTCCTTGTCGCTGGGATAGACCGTCGTCAGGCAGGAGCCGTCGGCCAGCACCGCTTCTCGCGGCAGGCGCAGGTTGTGTTTCACCCGCCAGAGCAGGTCGGCGCCCGTATCCAGCGCCGTCTGCCAGAGCGCGTGCCCGAAGAATTGCCGATCGGCCAGGCACAGCATGCCAGGCCGGAGCGCCGTCAGCACCGCATGGGCCAGCGTCGTCTCACCCTCGGCGTAGGGCCCAAGACGAGCACCGAACAGCAGCCAGGCGGCGGCGATGCCTGCGGTGCGGCGCTCCTGCATCGACAGCTCGGGATGGGCGTGGATGTCCTTGTATGCTCGCCAACTCGGCGAGCAGATTGTCGGATGGGCGTGGCAGGGCGCCGTGCGCTGGGGCCTGCGCCTTGGCTGCTGCTGTCAGCGGCATCTCCTCTCAGCAAGGCCCCTCAAGGGCGGATCCGGGCGGGGCCGCGGGCTCGCACCGACTTCCGGTCCGCTCCGGCTGGGTCAGCGCCAGAACCTCTCTGGCGAGGCACAGCGCCGCCTCCGCCGGAAACGCATCGGGGTGCTCGACGGGCGCCAGGAGCCGCAGCACATGGGCACGGCGCGCGAACCCCTGGCCTTCCGAACCGGCAGCGCACAGCAGGCACATCCTCTCTCGCCCTCTCGCCGAGAGCCTCCTTGAGCAGCATCCTTGAGCAGCATGAGCGGTGTGACCGGAGGCCGGTTCCTCGCCCAGGCTCCCCTGTTTCGTGTCCGGCGGCCCCGCTCACAGGCCGACCGCATGCCTCCGTCGTCCCCGACGCCCGGGCACCGGAGCGGCCGCACCCTGGCCAAGACGGTTGGGTCTGGTAGGCTGAGTGAGCCGCGCTGGGCTTGGACGAACTGCCGGCAGCTACATTGCTGCAGACGGCGCCGCACGGCCCCTTTCTCAATCCCAACCCGCCGCCACGCCCCGAGGAGCCATGCTGAACCGTTCTAACCGCATGCTAGCCGCCGCCCTCCTCCTCCTCGGCTGCGCTATCACCGGGCCCGCCGCCCAGACCGGACGGCCATCCGAACCGCCCGCGGTCGGCGTGGTCGAGGCAGTACGCCGCCCCATCACCCATAGCAACGAATTCATCGGCCGCGTCCAGGCTGTCCACCGGGTCGAGCTGGTGGCGCGCGTCTCCGCCTTCCTCAACGAACGGCTGTTCGACGAGGGCGCCGAGGTAAAGGCCGGCGACCTGCTCTACCGGCTGGAGCGCGCGCCCTACGAGGCCGAGGTCGCGGCCAGGCAGGCGGCCGTCGCCCAGGCCGAGGCGGAACTCGTCAACGCCAGGGCCGCTCTCGCCCGTGCCAGGGATCTGCGCTCGACGGGTGCGGGCACGCAGGTGGCCCTGGACAACGCGCTCGCCCAGGAACGTACGGCTGCGGCGCAGTTGCTGGCAGCGCAGGCGCAGGTGCGCCAGGCGCAGATCAGCCTGGGCTACACCGAGATCAGCGCCCCGATCGACGGCCGGATCGGCCGCACCGCCGTCACGGTCGGCAACGTGGTCGGGCCAAACTCCGGCGTGCTGGCGGCCATCGTCAGCCAGGACCCCATGTATGTCACCTTCCCCGTCCCGATGCGCACGGCGCTGGAACTGCGCACCCGCTACGCCGGCCGGGGTGGGTTCGAGGCGGTGGCGATCAGGCTCCGCCTGCCTGACGGACGCCTGTACGAGCATCCCGGCCGGCTGGGCTTCGTGGACATCGATGTCGGCCAGGACACCGACACGATTACCCTCCGCGGCACCGTACCCAACCCGGTCCTGCCACCGGAGGAGGCCGGCAACACGCGCCTGCGCGAGCTGACCAACGGCGAGTTCGTGACGGTGGTGCTGGAGGCCGTTGAGCCGGTGCAGGCCCTGACCGTCCCGCGCGAGACGGTGCTTTCCGACCAGCGGGGCGACTTCGTCTACGTGGTCGGCGCGGATAACAAGGTGCAGCGCCGCGCCGTCCAGCTCGGCCAGTCCACGCCCGGGATGGCCGTGGTGACCGCCGGACTGCAGGATGGCGAGCGGGTGGTGCTGGAGGGCGTGCAGCGGATCCAGCCCGGCATGGAGGTCTCGCCCGGCCCCGCGGACATGAGCGCCCTGGCAGCAGATGGCGCCCAGGCGGAGCAGAGGTGACGCCATGATCTCCTCCACCTTCATCAGCCGCCCGCGGCTGGCGATCGTCATCGCCATCGTCATGACGCTTGCCGGCTTCCTGGCGATGCTGCGCATCCCGGTCTCCCAGCTTCCGGACATCGTGCCGCCCGAGGTGGAGGTCTCGGCCGTCTACCCCGGTGCCTCAGCGGAAGTGGTGGAGGCCACCGTGGCCCAGCCGCTCGAGTCGAAGATCATCGGCGTCGAGAACATGCTCTACATGCGGAGCACGAGCGGCAACGACGGCAGCTACAGCCTGAGCCTCAGCTTCGAACTGGGCAGCAACCCGGACATCAACACCGTCAACGTCAACAACCGCGTGCAGACGGCGCTGGCGCAATTGCCGGAGGAGGTGCAACGCCAGGGGCTGACCATCCTGAAGCGCTCCGCCTCCATCCTGCAATTCGTCATGATGACCAGCGAGGACCCCGGGCACGACCCGCTGTTCCTCACCAACCTCGCCACGCTCAGCGTCATCGACGAGCTGGCGCGCACTTCTGGCGTGGGGCGCGCGATGCTGTTCGGCCAGCTCAACTACTCCATGCGGATCTGGTTCGACATCGAACGCATGGCCGGGCTGAACCTGGCCCCCTCCGATGTGGTGCGGGCGATCCAGGCGCAGAACGTGCAGGCCCCGGTCGGCCGCGTCGGTGCCCGGCCGGTGCCGGACGACCAGCGGCTGCAGCTCAACGTGCAGACCCAGGGTCGCCTCACCACGCCGGAGCAGTTCGGCGCGATCGTCATCCGCGCCAACCCGGACGGTTCCGTGCTGCGCGTGCGCGACGTCGCCGGCGTGGAGATCGGTGCGCAGAATGCGGACACCTTCACCAGGCTGAACGGCCGGCCCGCGGTCGGTATCGGCATCTTCCAGGCACCTGGCAGCAACGCCGTGGCCGCCGCCGCGGCGGTGCAGAACACGCTGGAGCGCATCGGCAGCCGCTTCCCGCCGGGCGTCAAGGTCCAGGTGGTCTACGACGCCACCACCTTCGTGAACGACACGATCCACGAGGTCGTCAAGACCCTGGTCGAGGCCTTCATCATCGTGGCCATCGTGGTCTTCCTCTTCCTCGGCAACCTGCGCGCCACCGCCATCCCGCTCATCGCCGTGCCGGTAAGCCTGATCGCGACCTTCGCGGTGCTGCTGCTGCTGGGGTATTCCGCCAACACCGTCTCCCTGCTGGCCATGGTGCTGGCCATCGGCATCGTGGTGGACGACGCCATCGTGGTGGTGGAGAACGTCGAGCGGGTGATGGAGGAGGAGCCTGAGCTCTCCCCGGCCGAGGCCACCCGGAAGGCGATGGCGCAGATCACCGCGCCGATCATCGCCATCACCCTGGTGCTGCTCTCGGTCTTCGTGCCGATTGCCTTCATCCCGGGCATCTCGGGCGAGCTGTTCCGGCAATTCGCGGTGACGATCAGCGTCTCCATGGTGTTCTCGGCCATCAACGCGCTGACCCTGTCGCCGGCCCTCTGCGCCGTCCTGCTGCGCCACTCCGGCCCGCGGCGTGGGATCATGGCCTGGGTTTCGCGGCGCATAGACAACGTGCGGAATGGCTACGCCAGGGTGGTGGAGAAGACGCTGCGCCTGGCCGTGCTTTCGCTGGTGCTGGTCGCCGCCATCGGGGCGGGCACCTGGATCCTCTCGGCACGGACGCCAACGGGCTTCCTGCCGGAGGAGGACCAGGGATCCTTCTTCGTCATGGTGCAGCTCCCGGCCGGCGCCTCGGTCGCCCGCACCGGGCGCGTGGTGGGCCAGGTGGAGGAGATGCTGCGCGGCATGCCGCAGGTCCAGGACGTGATCTCGATTGTGGGCTTCTCGATGCTGGACAGTTTCTCGGCGAGCGACAGCGCCTTCATGATCGCGCGGCTCAAGCCCTTCGCGGACCGCACGGCGGCCGCGGACTCGGCACAGGCGGTGATCGCCCGGACCTTCGGCGCGGCCCAGCGGATCCGCAGCGCCAATGTCGTGCCCTTCAACCTGCCGCCGGTCATCGGCCTTTCCACCACCGGCGGCTTCGAACTCATGCTGGAGAGCCTGCAGGGCGCAGATCCGGTGGCCCTTGGCAGCGCGATGCGGGGGCTGGTCAGCGCCGCCAACGCCGACCCGCGCCTGGCGCGCGTGTTCTCGACCTACACGACCGCGACCCCCTCGCTGTACCTGGAGATCGACCGCCTCAAGGCACAGGCGCTCGGCCTCAGCATGAACGAGGTGTTCATCACTTTGCAGGCGACGCTCGGCGGCACCTATGTGAACCAGTTCAACATGCTCGGGCGCGTCTGGCAGGTGAACCTGCAGGGCCAGGCCGAGGACCGGCGCGCCGCCGATGATCTGTGGAAGATCCAGTTCCGGAACGCCAACGGGTCGATGGTGCCGCTGCGCTCCATCGCCACGCTCCGCACCGTCACCGGCCCGAAAGGCATCACCCGCTACAACAACTACCGCGCGGTCGCGATCAGCGGCAGCCCGGCACCCGGCGTCTCCTCTGGCGAGGCCATGACCGCAATGGCGGAGGTGGCGGCGCGGACCCTGCCGGCGGGCTATGCCGTCGATTGGACCGGCACCTCGTTTCAGGAGCAGCGGGCGAGCGGCCAGACCGGCATCGTGCTTGGCCTGGCGGTGCTGTTCGCCTACCTGTTCCTGGTAGCGCTCTATGAGAGCTGGGTGATCCCGGTCCCGGTGCTGCTCTCGGTGACGGTGGGCGTGCTCGGCGCCTTCGCCGGCGTCCTGGTGGCCGGGCTGTCGCTCGACCTCTACGGGCAGATCGGGCTGGTGGTGCTGATCGCGCTGGCCGCCAAGAACGGTATCCTGATCGTGGAGTTCGCCAAGGAGCAGCGGGAGGCCGGCCGCTCCATCCGCGAGGCCGCGGCGCTCGGGGCGAAGCTGCGTTTCCGCGCGGTGATGATGACCTCCATCGCCTTCATCCTGGGCCTGGTCCCGCTGGTCTGGGCGGAGG
This sequence comes from Pseudomonadota bacterium, assembly GCA_023390705.1. Taxonomy (GTDB): domain Bacteria; phylum Pseudomonadota; class Alphaproteobacteria; order Acetobacterales; family Acetobacteraceae; genus JAEWCI01. The sequence continues at coordinate 11,031 of JAEWCI010000537.1, read as the reverse complement.
GCGCCTCCCAGGTCGCGCGGCGCAGCGTCAGCACCCCGGTTTTCGCCGGCATGATCGCGGCCAGCACCATCGGCATCTTCCTGATCCCGATGCTCTACGTGTCCTTCCAGCAGGTGCGGGAATGGACGCACCGCCGCTTCGGCCGCAGCCGGCGGGCAACCGGGCCGCACGTCCACCAAGTGGCCGAATAGTGGCCTGGCCACGCGGCACCCTGGAAGCCGCATGGCCAATCGGGCCATCTGGGGGCACGTCATCGGTGCCTGAAGCCGGCGGGTCACGGCCACCGCCGGCTCTCTCCTGCGGCCGCGCCGCGCAGGCCTCGGAGGGGTGGGGGCGCCAATGGTCCCGCCCGCCACCGATGCGCGGACAACGACATCGCGGCCCGGTCGCGCTCATCAGCCCGGCCGGCAGGGGCGGCCGTGAGCGAATTCCTCGGCACTTCCCTCGGCATCGCCTGGGGCGTGAGCGCGCTCCTCTGCTTCTGGTTCGCGGGCGAGGTGCTGCGGTCACGGCGGCAGGAGCAGGCGATGACCGCCTGGCTTCTGCTCTTCGCCCTCACCCCGTCGGTCGGCGTCGTTGCCTATCTGCTGTTCGGGGCGAGGAAGCTGCGCCGGGCCGCCGGCCCTACCCCGGGAGCCAGGTTGCCTTGCATGGCCGATGTGGCAGAGGAACACGACCGTACTATTTCCGCGTTGGTCCTGGCGAGTGGATGCTTCGGAGGCCCTCATGCACCGTCGCCTGTTCCTCGGTGCCTCGCTCTTCCTGGGTCCTGTCTCCTGCGTGGGATCCGCGGTGCCAACCTGCGATCCGCGACCGGCGGCCTTCATTTCTGCCAGGAGCACATTCCTGGACGCGGGCGTGCAGGCTGTCATCGCCCTGGTGTACGGTTGACCCATGGAATGGCAGGGAAAGAGGGGAGACCATGCTGCGTGAGCGCCGACTGCCACCGCCGGACATTTTTCCGCCTGAGCCTTGGGCGCTCGGTGGCGTGCGCTTCGATCCGGCGCTCGCCCGAGACTTCGCCGGCCAGGCCGAAACGATGTTCGCGCTGGCCAATGGCTATCTCGGCATTCGCGGCACGGCGGAGGAGGGGCGCCCGGTGCAGGAGCCGGGCACCTTCCTCAACGGCTTCTACGAAAAGCGACCGATCAACTACGGCGAGCACGCCTACGGCTTCCCGCGCGTCGGCCAGAGCATGCTGAACTGTCCCGACGGCACAGTCATCAAGCTCTTCATCGATGGCGAGCCCTTCATCCCGGCACAGGCCGAGGTGCTCTCCTTTCGCCGGGCAGTGGATTTCAGGATGGGCGCCCTGGTCCGCGACATCGCCTGGACGACGCCGGCCGGCCGGCGCATGCGCCTGCGCACGCTCCGCCTGGTTTCCTTCGAGCACCGGCACCTCGCGGCGATCCAGTACGAGCTGATACCGGAGGAAGCCGATGCCGAGATCGTCATCTCCTCCGAGATGCAGCACCGCATGCCGTTGCGCAACGACGGCTCCGACCCCCGTCTCGCGGTCGGCTTCGCCGGCCGGGTGCTGCAGCCGGCCGGGACGCGCCACGAAGCGACGCGCGCGATCCTCAGCTACTCCACCGCCAGTTCGGCGCTGCTCCTGGGCTGCGGCATGGATCATGTCCTCGACACCGCTTGCCCCTACACCCAGGAGGGCACCTGCACGGACGACTTCGCCGCCATCGTGTTCAAGCTGCAAGGCAGCTGCGGCAGGCCGATCCGCCTCTGGAAATACCTAGCCTACCACTATGCCGCCAGCGGCGATCCGGCCGAGGTGCGGTCGCAGGCCGCCTGGACTCTCGACCGCGCGATCCAGAGCGGCTTCGCTGCGGTCCTGGAACGGCAGCAGATACGGGTCGGCCGCTTCTGGGCGCATGCCGATATCGAGGTGGAAGGTGCGGAGCCACGGCTGCAGCAGGTGATCCGCTGGAATCTGTTCCAGCTCCTGCAGGCGACCGAGCGCGCCGAGGGGCATGGCATCGGCGCGCGCGGCCTCACCGGCCAGAGCTACGAGGGGCATTATTTCTGGGACACCGAAATTTATGTTTTACCCTTCCTGATCTACACCCAGCCGCGGATCGCCAGGAACCTCCTGAAGTTCCGCTACGACATGCTGGACCGGGCGCGCGCGCGGGCGAAGGAGCTCGCCCATCGTGGCGCCACCTTCCCGTGGCGGACCATCAACGGCGACGAGGCCTCGGCCTACTACGCCGCCGGCACGGCGCAGTATCACATCAACGCGGACATTGCGTATGCGCTGCGCAAGTATGTGGAGGTCACGGGCGACGAGGACTTCCTGCACCGCTTCGGGGCGGAGATCCTGGTCGAGACGGCGCGGTTCTGGTGGGATCTCGGCTTCTTCTCGCCGCGCCACGAGGGGCGCTTCTGCATCAACGGCGTGACCGGGCCGGACGAGTACACGGCCGTGGTGGACAACAACTACTTCACCAACCTGATGGCGCGCGAGAACCTGCGCTATGCCGCCGACACGGTAGGGGCGATGCAGCGCGACCATCCGGAAGCCTTCGCCGCACTGGTCTCCCGGACCGGGCTTGGCGCTGAGGAGCCGGCGGAATGGCGCGCAGCGGCGGACCGCATGTACCTGCCCTGGGACGAGCGGCTGCGCATCCACCCGCAGGACGACAACTTCCTCGACAAGGAACCCTGGGATTTCGCCAATACGCCGGAGGACAAGTACCCCCTGCTGCTGCACTACCACCCACTCAATCTCTACCGGCGGCAGGTGATCAAGCAGGCGGACACGGTGCTGGCGATGTTCCTGTTGGGTGATCAATTCCCGCCAGAGGAGAAGAAGCGCAACTTCGACTACTACGACCCGATCACGACGCATGACAGCTCGCAATCGGTCTGCATCCAGAGCATCGTCGCCAACGAGATCGGCTATGCCCGGAAGGCGCAGGAATATTTCCATTTCGCCGCGACGATGGACATCTCCGATATCGGCGGCAACATGATGCATGGCGCGCATATCGCCTCGATCGGCGGTACCTGGCTGGCGCTGGTCTATGGCTTCGCGGGCATGCGCGACCATGATGGCCGCATCTCCTTCCGGCCGCGCCTGCCGCAGGAATGGCGCGCGCTGCGCTTCCCGCTGGCGATCCGCGGCCGGCGACTGCACGTCGAGGCCGCCCAGGACGTCACCACCTACCGGCTGGCCGAGGGCGACGCGTTGACCATCGTCCATGACGGGGAGGAGATCAGGCTGACCGCCGCCGCACCCGTGGCCAGCCGTGCGACTCCACCTCCCGTACCGGAGCCGGTGCCGGAATTCGCACCTGCCCCTCCGCCTGCCCGGCCCTGACCGTCAGTCCGGTGCCACCACCACCTCCGACAGATCGCGGATGACCGCATCCGCGCCATGGCGGCGCAACCCCGTCGCCTGGTCGCCGCGATCCACGCCGACCACCAGGCCGAAGCCACCGCGCCGCCCGGCCTCCACGCCGGCGAGGGCGTCCTCGAACAGGGCACCGCGGGATGGCGCGACGCCGAGGCGGCGGGCGGCCTCCAGGAACAGGTCCGGGGCGGGCTTGCCGGGCAGGTCCAGCGCCGCCGCATCCACCCCGTCCACCCGCACCTCCAGAAGCCCGGCGAGGCCGGCTGCCTCGACGATGGCGGCGCAATTCCGGCTCGAGGAGACGACGGCGGTCCGGATGCCCTGGTGCCGCAGCGCCCTCAGCAGCGCCGCGGCCCCGGGCGCCGGCTCCACCCCGGCGCGCAATTCCTCCGCGAACAGGCGGTTCTTGCGGCGGGAGAGAGCGGCGATGGTCTCCGCCTCCTCGGGATCATCCGCCGAGCCTTCCGGCAGGCGGATGCTGCGCGAGGCAAGGAATTGTCGCACGCCATCCTCCCTGCGCCGGCCATCCACATGGGCGAGGTAGTCGGCCTGGATGTCGAAGGGGACGAAAGCCTCGCCCCTCGCCGCCGCGCGCCGCCGCAGAAATCCGTCGAACAGGCGTTTCCAGGCGCGGCTGTGCAGGCGCGCCGTGTCGGTCAGCACGCCATCCATGTCGAAGAAGGCGGCATCCTGGTCACGCCTCAACAGGGTGATCCCTCTCCGTTCCGCCATGGGGGGGTTCCTTCCTGTTGGCTCCGGTGCCGGGTATGGGCATGCCTTGCCTGCCATGCCTGGATCACCTTGGCAGCGCATGGCGACCGGATTCGGTTCGGGGCGCCGTGGCTGCTTTCGCCAGGTGGCCGGCCGGGCGCCATTCCCCTGAACTTGACCTTCGCACTCGGGTGCCGACAAAGCCAGCCGCACCCAGAGGCGGACCATCCACGCCATTCCGTCGGAAGCACGAGAATCCTCAAGGAAGATCATGGCCGGTATGCCGTCACCTCCCTGCCGCCGACACCGCTCCGACACCGAGGTGTTCAGCCCGAGCAGCGAGACGGTGCTGATCGCCGGGGACGTGCTGGTTGCCGATCTGGCGGCGGCGCCGGAGCGGCTTCAGGAGGTCTGCATCCGGCTGGGCCTACACCCGTTGCCGCTGACCGGGAGCGACATGGCCCGCCGCCCCTATGCGGTCGGAATCGTCGAGGTGATCGTCACCCCCGCCTCCGCTCTGTGCGGCAGGTCGGTTCTGGAAGCGGCTTTCCGCTCCCGTTACGGCCTGACCGTCGCCGGGCTCCGCCGCAGCCTGACCGCCTTCGGCAAGGACATCCTGGAACAGAAGCTGCAGACCGGCGACACCCTGCTGCTGATCGGACCCTGGAAGGAGATCCGCCATTCCCGGCGCGGCCGGCGCGACTTCCTGCTGCTCAACCAACCCGAAGATGTTGAGGAACCCTCTCCCGCCTCCACCCGTGCGCCGCATGCCCTGCTCAGCCTGGGCGTGGCCGTCGCGCTGATGGTCGGCGGGGCGCTGCCGCATGTCCAGGCCGCGCTGGTCGGCTGCCTGATGCTGCTCGGCTTCCGCTGCATCGACATGGAAAGCGCCTATCGTGCCATCCACTGGCAAAGCATCGTGCTGATCGTGGGCATGCTGCCCTTCTCCGTCGCCCTGCAGAAGACCGGTGGAATCGCCCTGGCAGCCGAGGGGTTGATCGGGCTGGTCGGGGGTGCCGGTCCGCATGCGCTGCTGGTCAGCCTCTTCGCGGCGACGGCGGTGGCCGGCCTGTTCATCTCCAACACCGCGACTGCGGTGCTGATGGCGCCGCTCGCCATCGCCACGGCGCGGGAGATGGGCCTCTCGCCCTATCCCTTTACCATGATCGTCGCCCTGGCCGCCTCCGCCGCCTTCATGACGCCGGTCTCCTCGCCGGTGAACACGCTGGTGCTGGGGCCCGGGCGCTACCGCTTCGGCCACTTCATGCGGGTCGGCGTTCCCTTCACCGTAAGCGCGGCTTACGGACCACCTGCCTTCCTGTTGACGGTCAGCCTTTTCGGCGGCCGCCCAGCGCCATGGCATCAACTCGTCGGTGCGACTGTTTGGCCAGCCGTTGACGAGGCGCGTCAGCAGGCCGGCGAAGTAGTGCTGCGGGCCGACGCCGTTCCCGCGGTGCGCATAGCGGCGCTGATTCTATGCCGGTGCGCTCGGCGCGGGAATCTCCCGCACTGCCTGGACGCGCCGCCAGTCAATCCCCTCGAACAGCGCCGCAAACTCAACCGGGGTCAGCCGCAGCACGCCGTCCACCACCGCCGGCCAGCGGAACGCGCCGCCTTCCATCTGCTTCCAGATCAGGCACAGGCCACTGCCGTCCCAGACAGGATCTTGATCCGGTCGGCCCGGCGCGAGCGGAACACCAGCACCGCACCCGAGAATGGATCCGTACCCAGCACCTCGGCTGCCAGCGCCGCCAAGCTGTGCGCACCCTTGCGGAAGTCGACAGGCTTCGTCGCCAGCAGGACCCGCGCGCCGACTGGAGGCGCGATCATGCCGCCGACGCCCGGATCGCCCACAGCACCGCCGTTAGCAGCTCCGCGTCGGTGCCAGGTGCGACGCGCAGCACCGCGCCCGCCAGCTTCACTTCGATCGCTGGGGTAGGACGGCTCGGTGAGGCGGCTGGCTCAGACATCGGCGCCGGCGTCTCCGCCACGATCGGGATGAAGGCAGGCTCCGCCCACGCCGCAGCAGTCTCCAAGGCCTTGCGGGCCTGACGGCGCCAGTCGAACCCCTGCTGGGGGCACACCTGCCAGCGTCGCGCCACCTCGGTCACCGCCGCGCCAGGCTGCGTCGTCTCGGTGGCGATCCTCACCTTGTTGTCGTCCGACCTCTTCCGCCGTCGACCAGGTCCCGTCAGAACCTCGATCCGGCGGTATCCGCGACCCTTCGCGTCGTCGTTAATGCTATCCATAACGGCAGCCCGAAACTCCTCGCTCCAAGCCGAACCAGCACATTCAGCGCCCGCGCCGGCAGACGGGCCGCGTCGCTGCGCTTACGCTGGAGGCGATCCTGTCGGCCTATGTCGCCCGCTCGGCTGAGGCAGACGTCGGAAGGCGGGAGCGGTTGGCCCGGGCGTGCAAGGAGGCAATCGAGGCGGCCGGAGCGAAGGCACGGCTGATGAAGCTCGTGGCCAGCGGCATCCTCGATCCTGAGGATCCGGACCTTGCCGTTCAGCTCAAAGAGGCAGAAGCCCGGCGGCGCCGGGCGGAGGAGGAGGTTGCCCTTGTCGAGGCCCAGACTGGGACCACCGGGCCGAAGGCCATCACCCCGGCCAAGGTCCAGCGCCTCGGCGAGGCGATCCGGATAGCCCTGGAGCAGGGCGACCCGCGGTTCCGCCGCGCCTATCTCTGCCTGTTCGTTGGCAAGGTGACGGTCGGCGACGAAGAGATCCGGATCTCAGACCCAACCCCGGCTCTCGCCAGGCAGCTGCGGAAGGACCCGGGGAGGCCGTTATGGCCAACGGTTCTCATTTTCATCGCGTATGGCGTGGCTTGAGGAACCGGGAGCGAACATGCTCTGGGCAAAACCGAACGTGTCGGAGGGGCATGCTTATCCGCTTGCAGTACCAGCGCTTGCCGCTGCGTCTCATGAGACCTGTGCGCGGATGAGCTGGGAAGACTCATGCCTGGACTTTTCAGAGCTTCTGGCCCGTTGAATGGAGTGCCGGGCGCCGGTTTTGCCGCCCAGCGGCATGCTCGGCGTAATGTGGGCAGACTCGTCCTGCATCAGGCCATCGCGTCGTGCAGCAGGGTGACCGTGCGCCGGAGATTGTAGGCGATGGCGGTGAGGCGGACCTGCAGGCCTGCCTTGGCCAGCCCTCGCCACCGCATGCGCCGCAGTCCATAGCTCCGCTTCCAGGTCCCGAAGATCTTCTCGATCCGGCAGCGGATGCGCTGGATGGCATAGTTCCAGCGGCGGAGCTTGCGGAGTGTGTCGTCGCCAGGTCGGCCCCACATGCCGGTCCCGACAATCCAGGGTGTGCCTCCCCTGGCCCGCACCGCGGCGCCGAAGACCTCGCCACGATAAGCGCTGTCGGCATAGACCTCGCCAGGATCCTCGGGCAGGGCAGCACCTCCGGTACGGCCGTCATGCGCATTGCCTGGCGTCACCGCGACCTCCTCCACAAGTGCAGTGTCAGCATCGGCGCTGACATGAGCCTTGAAGCCGTGGATCGCCCTGCGCCGCTGGTGGCCCGCCCAGGCTGCCTCGCCATCGCCATGGCTGGCTGAAGCGATAATGGTCGCATCGATCAGTGTGCCGGTCTTGACGGTCACCGCCTTGGCCTTGAGCTGGTGGGTGATCGCCTCGAATAGCAGCCGATCCAGCCCACGGCGGACCAGTTCGCGGCGGAAACGCACGAAGGCGGTGCGCTCCGGGGTGGGTTCGTGGGCGGCGAAGCCGCAGAAGCGGCGGAAGCTGGTGCGGTCATCCAGCGCCTCGGCGAGCCGCACGTCCGACAGGGCATGCCAGGTGGCCAGCAGCAGGCCGCAGAACAGGGACAATGGTGGCCAGCCGAGCTCGCCTTTCGCGCCGGCCGAGATGTCGCGCAGGTGCCGGTCAATCTCATCCCAGTCGATCAGGGCGGCGAGTTCGGTCAGCGTCGCCCCGGAGCGCGGCTCAGCACGTGCGATGAGATCCTCCTGCCCGATCCGCCGCCGCGCCATGCCGTCCTCCATCAGCAGACAGGAGCAGCGAATCAGGCAGGACGTCGTGCGTCCATACACATCCGCGCACAGGTCTCATCATACCGGCGCGCCTTTGTGTTGATACACAAAGGCGCCCTCAGTCGCCGGCGCCGCCTTCGGCGGCCTGGCTAGGCCGCATGAGCGGCGGCGCCCATTCGGGCGCTCGGCCGGCTGTGCCGGCCGCAGGTCAGGACTTCGGCTCGGCGGTATCAGATCCAGGACCGGTTCAGCCCCATGGCGCGGCCAAGCGCGTGGATGGCGAGATGCAGGACCAGGCCGAGCAGCAGCACGGCTGCCATCAATCCACCTGAAAGGCGCAGGAACGGGCTGGCGAAGGCCAGGGCGCCGAACAGCCAGTCGAGTTGGTCGAAGGGGAACCAGGACCGTCCCGGCGCTATGCCGAGCCGCCGCTTGGCGAAGCTCTTCACCAGGTCGCCGACCAGCGCGCCAAGGCCCAGCCAGGCCCCGAAGAGCAGCGGGAGCCGGCCATGGTCCAGATCCGCCAGCAGGCCCTGGATGGCCGGCGACAGGTCCGCAACATGCTGCTGCAGCACGAAGACGAGGCCGCCGGCGATCACCCCGGCCGCCATGCCCCGCCAGGTCTTGTGGGCACCGAACAGCCGCTTGCCGCCCGGGCTCCACCCGAAATCCACTGGCAGGTCCCAGGAGGGAAAGGCCCGCGCAGCGAGCACGGGCGCCATATTGGCCGCGCCCGCCGGCAACAGGAGCCAGATGCCCGCGGCCAGCGCGGAGAGAAGCGCGGAGGACTCCACCCGTTACGCCTTCCCGTCACGCGGCACGGGCAGCCCGCCAGGCGCGGGCCCCCTGCCGGCCCCGCGCCGCAAGCCGGAGCAAGGCTTCCGCTTCAGCGCAGGATCTCGAAGAACTTGGTTTCGTCATCCAGCCGGGCATGTTCGCGGGCGCGGAAATCGTAGCGGGAAACGATGCCGCAGACCTGCCCGTCGCGGCAGATGGGCAGGTGGCGGAAGCCGCAATTGTCGAACAGCCGCAGCGCCTCCATCGCGTCCTGCTCCGGCTTCAGGGTGATGGGGTTGCGGGTCATCACCTGGGAGACCGGCGTATGGACCGCGTCGCAACCCTCGGCCAGGCAGCGCACGGCGTCCCGGCCCGTGAAGATGCCGAGGAGGCGGTCGCCCCCCTCCACCACCAGAACGGCGCCGACGCGCCGCTTGTGCATGGCGGCACAGGCCTCGGCGACCGTGGCGTCCGGGCCTATGGCAAGCGGCCGCTGATCCCTGACGATCTCGGCCATGGTGCGGTCATGCATGGCTCTCTCCCTGCCAGATGCATCACACAACTACCGCCCGGCCGGATGGCTGCGTTGACCCACCGCAACCGCCGGCCGGGCCGCCGGCCTGCTCGCGGCTATTTCATGTGGACATAGCGGCCCGGCGCGAATTCCAGCGGCATGAGGCCACGCTCCGGCGCGCCCATCGGCGGCGGCGGCCCATGCTTGCCCGAACCGGCGGCCACCAGCCATTCCTGCCAGGCCAGCCACCAGGAGCCCTCCCGCCGGGGCGCGACCGTGGCCCAGGTATCGGGATCCATGTAGCGGTCGCCGTGGCGGCGCGTCATGAGCTGGAAGCCGCGGCCGTCCTGGCCCGGCTCGCTGACGATGCCGGCATTGTGGCCGCCGTCCACCAGGGCGAAGGTCACGTCGGTATCCGCGAACAGCGACACCTTGTACACCGACCGCCACGGGGCGATGTGGTCCCGCACCGTGCCCACGGCGAAGATCGGCGCGGCGATGTCGCGCAGCGCGATCACCCGCCCTTCCACCGCGAAGCGCCCGGCGGTGAGCCGGTTCTCCAGGAACAGCCCGCGCAGGTACTCGCCATGCATCCGTGCCGGCATGCGCGTCTGGTCGGCGTTCCAGGCCATCAGGTCGCTCATGCCGTTGCGTTCGCCCAGCACGTAGTTGCGGATCAGCCGCGACCAGACCAGGTCGTTCGAGCGCAGCGCCTGGAAGGCGCCCGCCATCTGGTGCGTGTCCAGGTAGCCCTGGTCCCACATCAGGTCCTCAAGCCAGCCGACCTGGTTCTCATCGGTCAGCAGCATGAGCTCGCCCGCTTCGGCGAAATCGGTCTGCGCGGCCAGCAGCGTGAGGGAGGCGAGGCGGTCATCATGGTCCCGCGCCATGGTCGCCGCCGCGATGGCCAGGATGGTCCCGCCGAGGCAATAGCCGCAGGCATGCACCTTCCGCTCCGGCAGGATGGCGCTGACGGCATCCAGCGCCGCCATCACCCCGCGCCGGCGGTAGTCGTCGAGGCTGGTTTCGCGGTCGCGCTCGTCCGGGTTCTTCCAGGAAACCATGAACACCGTATGGCCCTGCGCCACCAGCCAGCGGACCAGGGAGTTCTCCGGCCGGAGGTCGAGGACGTAGTATTTCATGATCCAGGCCGGCACGATCAGGATCGGCTCGGCCTGCACGGAATCCGTGGCCGGCGCGTACTGGATCAGCTCCATCAGGTCGTTGCGGAACACCACCCGGCCGGGGGTGATGGCGAGGTCGCGGCCCACGACGAAATGCTCCGCGCCCGCCGGCGGCTTGCCGGCAAGCTGCCGGTCGCAGTCATCCAGCCAGTTCTCCGCCCCGCGCAGCAGGTTCATGCCGCCTTCGCGCAGGGTGCGGGCGATGATCGTCGGGTTGAACCAAGGAATGTTGCTCGGCGCGCCGATATCGGCGAGCTGGCGCATGAGGAAGGTCATCCGCTCCTCATGGCGATGCGTCATGCCCGGCACATGGCGCGTGGCCTCCAGCCACCAGGACTCGGCAAGCAGATAGGCCTGGGTGACGGCATTGAACGGCCAGACCGACCAGCGCGGGTCGGCGAAGCGCCGGGCGCCCGGCGCCGGGCTCGCGACCGGCTCGGCCTCGGCGCCGGTCGCGGTGCGGGCGAGCCAGAGGG